>NZ_JBFODF010000043.1:119341-214676 GCF_040908165.1 Aeromonas sp. R6-1 | reverse complement strand
GGGGCAACCTGGACTGGCTGGATCATCCGGCATTCAACTGGGTAAACACGATGATAGGAAATGTGAAAAACTCGCTGCGGGGCAGTTGCCATACGCTCGGAGCGAAGCATTTACCAAGGCATCTTGCGGAATACTGCTTCCGGTTTAATCATCGTTTTGACCTCAAGAGCATGTTGGTTGAATTGGGGCATGCAGTCGTGGCAAGCCCTCCGATGCCATATCGGCTCTTGAAGCTGGCTGAGGGTCATGGGTAATCAGGTTTAGTTATGGGGCGCGCGGCTTTTATGCGCGTCCCAGTGAGCGAAGCGAACGACTTAAACTATTTGTTGTGAGCTGCAACGAAGCTGGCTATGACAGCCGCTTGGGCAACAACGAAATTAAGCCGCTGAAACAGACTGGCCTGAGCAGCGTCACGAAGAATAGAACGCTGATTTACCCGAGCCAGACCAACCTGATAGAGCAAAGAACCGCAGCCGATACGGGCATGGTTCACGGCCAGAATTGGAACAAAGAAGAGCAGGGCGCTGATGCTGACGTTTAACCTAGACCGCTAACACCAAAGAAGAAAACAGCGCCATTGCTGGTATTCAAACTGAACTTAAATCGGCCACCAAGATGCTGCTGACAACGCATTGGTTTGGATGATTCACCCAACCTCAACGACCGAGCTTGAAAACCAGCAGGATTCAATATTGCCTGCTATCGCAACCGCTCTTGCCACTACAACTCAATTGCTTGGCAAACCGCACAACATTTTAGTTATGGGGCGCGCGGCTTTATCGCGCGTCCCAGTGAGCGAAGCGAACGACTTAAACTATTTGTTATACAAATCTAATTAGCGAGCCGCTCCGCTTTGCTTTCCAATAAGCATCACGGATTTCTTTGATGTAGTTTTTACCTAATGTGACATTGTATGTTGTCAGTAGGCCATCACACACAAGAATTCCGTTAAATGGGATTAGTGCGGTATTAACCACGGCAAACTCTTTGGATAGTTCTTCGATGCGCGTTGTTAATGCAAATGCCATATAGAAAGCACCTGTCTCTATATGCATAAAAGCATAACCATCTTTATAATTTTTAAGATATATGAATTTTCCATAAACTGCACGTCTCAGGTTGTTCACAAAATCGCCACCAACAACACCTGACATTGCATCATTAATTTCATCAAGGCAGTTATAAATTTCAGGTCGAATGACTGCAAACTCCAAAGCGCCATTTGGAAGCAATCCACCATTCAAGTACATCATCACCGCTTGATATTTATATAATAAATCATCTGCAATACTTCGTTGAATAAGCATTCATGAGTACCATTTGTATCGTATAACGTGGAAGTGAGCGGCCTGCGCGGTTTTTGCGCAGGTCCGCTCGACTGAAGGGTTATGCATCATTTTCGTAGCGACTTCACTTCGTTAAGCATTTGGGTTGGTGAAATAGCACCCAACGCCACGAGCATAAGTAGCAAGCCACCAATGACTACAATGCCCGTTGCCCATGCGTGCTTAAAACGTAGCTGAACCACCGTTGCCAACCACACAATGGCCGTGCAGCCGATGAGAAATATGAATGTCTGATGGCCTTGCTTCAGAGACTCCAGCAATGTCAGAGCACCAAGGGACGCGACAACACAAAAAGCTGGAACGACGAGCCATAACGTTCCAATCGGAGCCTCTTGTATTTGGAAATAGTCGCTGGCCTTCAAGCCGTTGTCCTGGAAGAACCCGGTAATTTCTTCCTTTGTACCTTCAATTGGCCCGAGCTTCATTTTTGCCCCCTTCTATGGGGAGCAAGCACTGATGCCACGTCTTTCTCGGCTGCCGTATCGGACCACTCTTGGCTAGAACCTTCCTTGATAAAGATGATGCGATCTTGCTCAAGGATTACGTTCGTACCTCCGAAAGTGAAGCCGTCGAGATTTCCACCAAACGCACGCTGTTCAATCTGAGATAGCGCGCGCCCGAGAGACGGGTATGCCGGATGATACTTGTCGTCGTTTTCGACGTTTGGCCCGATTCGAAAGACCAAGACCGCGCCACCATCAACTGCGGGATAGACGTTGCAATCTAGGCCAATTCCTGGACGAAGAAATGGTGCCAGCCGTCTCCGGAAATTGTTTATGTAAGCCTGAACCTTTGATTGCTCAGTCATTCAGTCCTCGCGTAATTGAGCCAATGATGCATAACGTTTGACATGAGCGGCGCGACCCGGCTTGCCGGGGCACGTCCGCTCGATGGAAGGGTTAGCCGCCACCTGCGGAGAGACGAATGGATGCTGGAGAGAGGACTTGCACAGAGATTGTGTCCATTGCGCTTGCACTCTCTTGAAACCAGTCGCGCAGCGCTGTGCCACCCATAATTCTCGGCGTTCCGTTGCTATTAGCTCTACGGTTTATGGTGCCCAGAACCGGCTGTGCCGCATCTCCCAAGAACAACTCGATCGTTTCTCCATCCGAGGCAATGTGCTTCTGTGAAGATACACCCACATTGAAGAAGCCCGAACGAAAGTATGTCGGCTGCAGCGTGAAGTGAAATCTCTCGGTTGCGGTTGGTGTCAGCTCTGGGAGCGACTCCGCGGACTCAGTCTCGGGCTCAAGAGGCTTTTCAGGCTTTCCGCCGTTCCACGGAGGATTAAGCTTCCGAATGATGTCGTCCTCCAGCGCTGCGGCGAGATTGAGATGGAACATTCCATAGTGAAGGAGGCCGTTGTCGGGCAACGCTAATATCTCGATAGCTGCTCCGCGCGCAAGCAAATCGAGTATGCGGCGGTTGTTATTCACGTTGGTCGTTTGTGTTCTAGTCGGCGTCCTGTAGCCCGACATGCGGACTGCGAGGGTTCGAACCGTTTTCCCCACGTACATGACCTCCGCATCGCAGACGAAAGCATAAAGGATGTTCGTTTGTGTGGCATGCCGCGTGAGGTCGAACTTGAGCTTCCCGTTGACGAGTAGCCAGTGACCGGCGGGTTGGAATCCAATTTGAAGTAGGCGGTTCATGGCTGTCCGTGGAGGCTAACGCCTGAATTAAGCCGCGCCGCGAAGCGGCGTCGGCTTGAATGAATTGTTAGACGACTTTTGCGTCATCAATGTCTCATCATGCGATTCATGTCATCAAGAACGCGCTTTGTTACATCTGAGTCACGCTCGACGGTGATAATGGTTCCGCCGCTTGTGTCTCGGATGAAGACGACGAAATAGACGGCGGCATCTATTACGACTTTTGCGGATGCACTCTCACGATCAGCAGCGGTGGCTCCCTTTGAGATGGCATACGATTTTGCTGCCTCATAGTAGAGGTCTGGGAAGGTTGAGTAGCCTACGCCAGATGAAACCATTCGTTTGACCCTTGACTCGACTGCTGTATCTCTCCGTGTCTTGGAAGATGCGAAAAGGTACACAATGCCAGCAACGGCGAGGATGAGAAGTAAGACCCCCATGCTTATCGGCGCCTCATGTATTGGCGAATAGAGGAGAACGCAACACGATCTTCGTTGCTGGATATGCGAGTGCCAGAAAGAGACTCAAAGCCTTTGAACTTGAAGACCATAAAGGTTTTGATCTTTAGGCTAGTTATGTAGGATGAATCATCTGGGCAGACAACCATTATTTTCATAATCCCGCCTTGGCAAATCACATCTATGGACTCATCAAACCAATGGCTTCGCCCACAGGCGCATTGGAAGTTGTCGCGGTAGATGGACATGTTCATGCTGTTTGGCGCAGCTTTGCCAAAATCATTCATGAAGCCTTCGAAGCTCAACATCTTCATCTTTGCTGTTTCCCCTTCAGGTGCGGCGAACTTGCCTAAGTCGTCTAACGCCTGGCACAGCTGCCGACAAAATTGGCGCTTGTTTTGCCGGCTTTTTGGCAAAACAAGTGACACTTTTGGCGGTCAGTTGCTGCCACTTGTTAACCCTTTTGCCAGATTTGGTAACTATAATTTATGTTAGACACGAAGTCTTGGCTAAAAACTGGCCTAAAACTACCGGGGATTTCTGGAAAATAGACATCACCTTCTGGCTCAATGTCGATTGTTGAAATATGTAAAGTATCAGCTTTATCGATCAGGCTTTTGTATATTTCACCACCACCAGACACAATCACATGATCCGTTATCGTCTTCAGATGATTTAGCGCTTCATCGATAGATGGAAATACCAATACATTCTCATCACTGGAAGTGAAGCTTGAACGAGTTACAACGGCATATTTTCGGTTGGGTAAAGCCCCCATTGACTCAAAAGTCTTTCGGCCTACCAAAAGCCACTGATTATAGGTAATCGCTTTGAAGAGTAATTGTTCCCCTTTGGCACTCCATGGAATATCTGGGCCATTTCCGATAACTCCATTCTTCGAAATTGCTGCCATTAGTGATAGTTTCACGATACTTCCTTAGGGGTTAACAATTTATTGTACGGAATCTATCCGTGATTTTGGGGTGGATCGGGTCGTCATAGTCTGGTGTGAGACTATGTACCGGAAGCTTGAAAATCCCGGATAAAGCCCGCTTTGGCAATGTTTTTGTACCGCATAGATTATGCAAAAATGCGGAAAGTTTCTTCATAGTCAGCAATGGGACTTGCTCGTGTATATACTGTTTATATATACATATGGAGGTGACTCATGCGCAAGCCTCATTCGCCGTTTTTGGCAAGCATCTATGAGCAGATGTTGATGCTGCGTTACGCGATGGCAACCGTTGAAGCCTATCTGCACTGGATCAAGGCATTTATCCGTTTTTCCCGGATGAAGCATCCGGTCGAGCTGGGTGAGGCGGAGGTTCAGCAATTTTTGTCCTATCTGGTCACCGAGCGCCATGTGGCTGTCAAGACTCAGGCCCAGGCGTTGAATGCGCTGGTCTTCTTGTATCGCACTGTCTTGTTACGGCCTCTGCAGCTCGAGATGAAATTTACGCGCAGCCAGCGCCCTCCCAAACTGCCAACTGTTTTGACGCAAAGTGAAGTCCGAGCCTTGTTGCTGGCTATGCCAGTTCATCTTCGTCTCTTGGCGCAACTGATGTATGGCAGCGGACTCAGGCTGATGGAGGTGATGCGCCTGCGGGTGCAGGATATCGACTTCAACTACCTCTGCCTGATGGTCTGGAATGGCAAAGGGGGCAAGCACAGGCGTGTGACTCTGGCCTCGGAACTCATTCCGGCCCTGCGGGAGCAAATTGCCTACGTCCAGCGCTTTTATATGACGGACTGCTTAAACGACGCGTATGCCGGGGTGGCCTTGCCGACGGCATTGGCGCGCAAGTATCCGGCCGCCAGCAAAGAGCTGGGTTGGCACTACCTGTTTCCGGCATCCCATCTGAGTCGCGATCCTGTCGATGGGGCCTTGCGTCGACATCATCTGGATCCAACCACCCTGCAAAAAGCGGTTCGTGCCACGGCGCGTCAGTTGCAGCTGGGAAAACCGGTCACCTGTCATACCTTGCGCCATTCCTTTGCCACCCATTTGCTGGCGCGGGGGGCGGATATTCGAACCGTGCAGGAGCAACTGGGCCATTCTGATGTTCGAACCACACAAATTTATACCCATGTGCTGCAAAACGGCGCCAATGGGGTACGTAGCCCTTTGTCTGATCTGTAATGGTTGGGGGGCGGGACGCTCGGTTTTTCAGAACGAGTGGCCTGACGCAGGCACGCTACCGCCCTTAGGTTACAGCTCCTAGAGGCTGACATCCGTTTCAGGTGGTGGCTTGTTACCCGGGCCATTTTCATCCTGATGGCCTGTTCTTTTCGTCAAACTATGCTACGGATTTCAGTTTCATATGGAAATAAATAATCGACGGGATTTGCAAAAATGTGCGATAGACAGGGAAGGTGCGAACAAGTTCCTGATATGAGATCATCATGTTCATCCGGAGCGCATCCCAGAGGGACATCATGAGCCATCAACTCACCTTCGCCGATAGTGAATTCAGCACTAAGCGCCGTCAGACCCGAAAAGAGATTTTCCTCTCCCGCATGGAGCAGATTCTGCCATGGCAGAATATGACCGCTGTCATCGAGCCGTTTTATCCCAAGGCGGGCAATGGCCGACGGCCCTATCCGCTGGAAACCATGCTACGCATTCACTGCATGCAGCATTGGTACAACCTGAGCGATGGCGCGATGGAAGATGCTCTGTACGAAATCGCCTCCATGCGTCTGTTTGCCCAGTTATCCCTGGATAGCGCCTTGCCGGACCGCACCACCATCATGAATTTCCGCCACCTGCTGGAGCAGCATCAACTGGCCCGCCAATTGTTCAAGACCATCAATCGCTGGCTGGCCGAAGCAGGCGTCATGATGACCCAAGGCACCTTGGTCGATGCCACCATCATTGAGGCACCCAGCTCTACCAAGAACAAAGAGCAGCAACGCGATCCGCAGATGCATCAGACCAAGAAAGGCAATCAGTGGCACTTTGGCATGAAGGCCCACATTGGTGTCGATGCCAAGAGTGGCCTGACCCACAGCCTAGTCACCACCGCGGCCAACGAGCATGACCTCAATCAGCTGGGTAATCTGCTGCATGGAGAGGAGCAATTTGTCTCAGCCGATGCCGGCTACCAAGGGGCGCCACAGCGCGAGGAGCTGGCCGAGGTGGATGTGGACTGGCTGATCGCCGAGCGCCCCGGCAAGGTAAGAACCTTGAAACAGCATCCACGCAAGAACAAAACGGCCATCAACATCGAATACATGAAAGCCAGCATCCGGGCCAAGGTGGAGCACCCGTTTCGCATCATCAAGCGACAGTTCGGCTTCGTGAAAGCCAGATACAAGGGGTTGCTGAAAAACGATAACCAACTGGCGATGTTATTCACGCTGGCCAACCTGTTTCGGGCGGACCAAATGATACGTCAGTGGGAGAGATCTCACTAAAAACTGGGAATAACGCCTTAAATGGCGAAGAAACGGTCTAAATAGGCTGATTCAAGGCATTTACGGGAGAAAAGATCGGCTCAAACTGAAAAAATGAAATGACTGAGTCAGCCGAGAAGAATTTCCCCGCTTATTCGCACTTTCCCTAGAGGTTAGGCCGGTCGCAAGGTTTTTTGCGTTGAAGAAATGCTCCGCATCAATCGTGTTGAAGAGCTGTTTCTTGTCAGAAGACAAGACAAGGCTTTCATCAAATTCTTGCCAGAGAAGGCCAATATTATCGGCATTCAGCGTTTTAGCTTTCTGAAGGGTTTCTCTGCGGGAGTCAGCCAATGTTTCTCTATCCTGCCCATCCAGCAAGGATCTCAATGCTTTGTTTTTTTCAATGAAGTTGCGGTAGTGCTTGAACAAAAAAAACAGGGATAGTGCAAAAATTAAGAAAGTGAGTGACCAGAACCATGCACTGATTCCATTGGTGGTGCCATTCAGCATCTGGCTAAAGTCAGGCCATAGGTGTTTAAGTAAATCCCACATGTCTAATCCCAAATGTTCAACTGATTCTTGAAAAAAACCGGCAGTCTTTAACCTAGTGTTTTGACCAGGTCGAGATAACGAATGAACAAAAACAAAGTAATCCGCTCAACAGATGAGCCGCGTCAATCTGGTTTTGCCGGCACCATACCACAAACTTACCTAACTACTTTTCCCTAATACCCCCACCGGTTAAACGCCAGCGGCATCTTGTTGAGCTTCTCGCGATGCTCGCGCCAGTTGGGCAGATGGGTATCCATCAGTGTGATAAATCGCTGGTTATGTTTGCGCTCTAACAGGTGAACCAGCTCGTGCACCACAATAAATTCCAGGCATTCGGGGGGCTTCTTGACTAATTCGAGGTTGATCCAGATGCGGGATGTATCTGTTTTGCAGCTCCCCCACATGGTCTTCATCCGTTTGATACCGACAAACGAAGGGGTGACGTTGAGCAAGGCCTGCCACTTGGCCATCAATATCGGCAGCCGCTGGCGTAGCAATTGGCGATACCAGCCCAGTAGCAAGGCTTCTCGCTTCGCGGCGTCATAATGAGCGGGAACCCGCATCCGGATCCACCCCCCTTGTAGCTTGACGCTGTGCGCTCCCTCAACCGGGATCACCTCCAATCTATAGCCCCGTCCCCAAAGGTAGTGCGTCTCGCCACTGCACATCTGGCGCTCGCTCTGACGTGGCTGCGCCTGAAAGTGGGCCTGTTGCTGCCGGATCCACGGCAAGCGTCTGACCACGGCCATTCTGATGGCCGTCTGTGACAGCGACGCCGGGGCCGAGACGCGCACGCGACCATCAGGGGGCAGCACATTGATGTGCAGGTTCTTGATCCCCTTATGCTGCAACTCCAGCGTGAGCTCACCAATGGTGATCAGGGGCATCAGTGGTACTCCTGCTGCGCTTTCACCAGCTCCATCACCTCGGCAACGGTCACATCGTATCCCTTGGTTTCTTCGGCAATGGCAAACGCGATCTCCCGCTCCTTGAAGCGATCGCCATACCAATCGGCCTTCTTGGTATAACGCACGGCGGTATCAATCCTGGCCACCAGCAGCTCATCCTTGCCCAGATTGTCATAGAGTGCCCGTTTGGCTGCCGTGTCTATGCTCTCTGGGTAGGCGCTCTGGCTATGGCTCTGTGGATATTTCACCTGCTTGGCCAGCTCGCGGACCTTTTCCAGATACTCCTGATAGGAGATGGCCTGCTGGCGGCGCAGATCGATCAGCTCATCGAGCAGCACCGACATCCTCTCGTAGTATTTGGGGTTGACCGGGTTCTCATCGACGATGGTCCGGCGCACGTTGTTTTCAATCGCCTCGGCCATCGACTCCTGATTGTCGCGCATCTCCTTGGGCAACCCATCCAGCGCCTCGGGGCCGCGCTGGATAATGAGCTCCAGCAGCCCCAGCTCCTCAAAGTCCATCAGCGTCTCGCTGGGATCGGCATCCACCCACAGATCCAGCATCTGGCGCATGCCCGGCTCGAACTGCTTCATATCCACCAGATCACCACTGGCCAGCTTGATCTCATCCCGGACCTTGGCGAAGTGTTCGACCTCCTGCTTAATCGAGGCGGCCTGCGAGGCGCTGTAACCCGCCTCCTCCAGCTCACCCGCCAGATTGGTAAAGGCGCGGATCAACTTGGCCACCAACTGATAGAGGGTCAGCCGCAATGCCTCTTTCTCGCTCAACGTCTCTTCATCGGCTCCCGGCTCACAACAGAAATAATGCTGATAATCGAGTTGCGACTTGGGCGCCTTCACCGGCTCACACAAGGCACGAACGGCTTCCAGAGCGTTATCCAGATCCTCTTTGGCCTGGGCCAGTCGATCCTTGAGCAGCCCGGCCACATCCTCCTTGTCATAACCCGCGAAGGCCTCGGCCGTATAGTCGTTGACCGTCTTCTCCAGCGACTTGAACAGGTCTTTGTAATCGATGATGTAGCCGTACTCCTTGTCGTCACCATCCAGCCGATTCACCCGACAGATGGCTTGGAACAGGTTGTGATCAGCCATCTTCTTGTCGATATAGAGGTAGGTGGCAGAGGGGGCATCAAAACCGGTCAGCAGCTTATCCACGACAATGAGCAGCCGCATCTGGCCCGGCTCTTTAATAAAACGCTGCTTGACCAGTTTTTCAAACTCTTCGACCCGCTTAGCCGCCTCATCCTCCGGCTGCTCGAAATAGTCGGCCAGCATCTTGCGATAGATGTTGTACTTGGCCAGCTTCTCCGTCAGCCCCTCGCCCGTCTCCTCGCCCTTGATCTCGCTGGCATTGGGTTGGTAACTGGTGACGATGGCGCACTTGCCAGCAAAACCGGCCTGGCTGAACATCTCGTAACTTTTGCAGGCTTGATAGACGCTGGCGCAGACCAGCATGGCATTGCCACGACCATCGGCCAGCCGGGGCTTGCGCTCGAAGTCGAGCAGAATATCGGCCACTATCTGCTCCAGCCGCGAACGACTGGAGAGCAGCTTCTGCATTGAGGCCCACTTCTGTTTAAGCTGCTGCTTGCCCAGCCGCGAGAGATCCTTGGTCTTGGTGTCGAACCACTCATCCACTTTCTTCTGGGATTTGACCCGCTGATCGATATCCCGCGCCTCGTAGCGCAGATCCAGCACCACGCCATCACTCACCGCCTCGTTGAACTTGTAGGTGTGAATGTAGGGGCCAAAGACCTCGATGGATTTTTTCTTGTCCTGCTTCATCAGCGGCGTGCCGGTAAAGCCGATAAACAGCGCCTCTGGCAACAGGCTCTTCATCGCCCCATGCAGCTTGCCGGACTGGGTGCGGTGGCACTCATCGACAAACACAAACAGCTGCCCCTTGGGGCTGAAGTCCGAGGGCAAGCTGCGGCGCATATCGGCAATAAAATCATCCGAGCTGCCATCATCTTCGTCATCCGACTCGCCTTCAGGCGTGCGACCGAACTTGTGAACCAGCGAGCAGATAAGCCAGGGGTTATGGGCATGCAGACGAGTCACCAGATCGGCCCCGCTTTTGGTGCGCAAGATCTCCTCCTCCACCCCGCTGAACACCTTCTCAATCTGCTCATCGAGTTCGGTGCGGTCGGTGATGATGAGCACCCGGCTGTCGGTCACATTTTCGCGGATCCACTTGGCTAGCCAGACCATGGTCAGGCTCTTGCCGCTGCCTTGGGTGTGCCAGATGATGCCGCCATCCCGACGGCGGATAGAGGCCTTGGCGGCACGGATGCCGAAATACTGGTTATGGCGGCAGGTCTTCTTGGTACCCGCATCAAATACGATAAAGTCGTGGATCAGCTCCAGAAAGCGCGCCTTGCTGCACAACTGCGCCAGATGCTGGTCCAGCAGATTGGCACTCGGCAGATCGACATGGTCGGAATGGATTGGATCGGCTGGCTCTTTCCACTCCAGATAGTATTTCTCGTGGGTTTCGATAGTGCCGTAGCGCACCCCTTGGGTGTCGTTGCCCGCCATCACCAACTGCATGGTGGTGAAGAAGTTACGGATAAAATCCTTCTTCTGGTTATCCAGGTTCTGGTGGATACCTTCAGAGACAGAGACGGTAGAGCGCTTGAGCTCAATGACGCCAAGGGCAATGCCGTTGACATAGAGCACCAGATCCGGCCGTTTCTTATGCTCGCCTTTGACCGTCACCTCTTCGGCAATGGCAAAGTCGTTGGCCTGCGGATTAGTCCAGTCAACAAGCCAGACGGTCTGGTTTTGCTCGCCTGCCCCTACTTTTTCCTTCACGCCATAACGCAGCAGGCGATAGACCTCCTTGTTGGCGTCATAGAGGATGCGCCCTTCGCCCAGGCTCGCCGCCCGATCCAGTTGCCTGAGCACCTTAGGGATCAGCGCCGCGTCCACTCCTCGCCCCACCAGCCAGGCGGTCAGCAGTTCCGGCTCGACATTGCGGTTGTTCTCCCGTGTATGCCAATCCCCCAGGTAGCGATAGCCCAGCTCCGCTTGAAATAACTTGATGACGCGGTTCTGGGTTGCCCGCTCCCGTTGGCCGACTGAAATCATGCTCTCTATCCCTGTTATTCTCTCAAGCCGCCGCGACAACCGCGCAGCCGCTGCTATTCGTTACACCAACGTCGTTACACCAATCCCTGCTGCAAACGGTTCAAGGCGATCTGCAGACTGCGATCATCAAACAGCCGCGCCTTGCGCTCACCCCACGGGGTTCCCGCTGGCCAGCGATGCAACCCCTCTCGCAGCGCGCTCAGCGTCGGCGCACAGCCCTCTTCGGCGATCAACCAATCGACCGTGGCCAATAACTCCATGCCATAGGGCGACTCAAAACCATCGATTAACGCGGTCGTCTGCTCCAGTATCGGTAAAAATGCTTTGGCCTCGGTCTGGAGATAAACGGCAAGCTCTTGTTTTTTGGCCTCATTAAACCAGATGACATCAAACGGCTTGCTATCCGGAATGCGCTTGTCGGACTGCAGATAACTGCCGTCCATCGCATTGAGCAGATGGGTCAGATTGTTGGCATAAGGGCCATAACGATGGGCCTTAAACTGCAACTGCAGCGGATCCCCCAGCGGGTTACGGCCAATGACCCGAGCCAGAAACCAGGCCAGTTTCTGGATCTCCAGCAAGCTGCACTCCATTCCTAAAAACCAGTAGCGGCGTACCAGTTCAGCAATCAAGGCCCGAGCCGGAGTCAGCTCCGCCACCCCGCCCCGCTTGGCCACATTTTGGTATTGGCTACTGGGCTCATAGAGCAGGATATCGATATCCAGATCGCCCAGTGCCGTTTCAATCGCCTGTTTGACCTCTGGCCAAGGCAGACCACCGTTGCCAGCCCCCAGCGGCGGAATGGCAATCGAAGAGACCTGCTGCGCCTGTAACCAGGCCCGTAGATCCTGCAAACCATCCTGGATCCACGCCATCTGTGCCGGATTGCGCCAGTGCTGTTTGGTCGGAAAATTCACGATCCAGCGCGGCCCCAGCAGCTCACCCGTCTGGGTAATAAACATCTTGCCGGTGACGACATCACACTGTTTGCACGCCTCGGCATAGGCGCGCATATTGGCCGGGAACCGCTCCTTGAACATCAAGGCGATCCCCTTGCCCATGACACCGACGGTGTTGACGGTATTCACCAGCGCTTCCACCGGAGCATCCAGCAGATTGCCTGTTGTATATCGAATCATCTGAAATACCACCCATCACGGACATAGACGGGGCGCGCGATCCCGACCCGATTCATGCATTGTTCCACGCTGTTCTTTATTTCTTCGTTGTAACACACCACGCCCAGCAACGCCTCGATGGGGCAATGTTGATGGATCAAGGCCTCGGCCTGATAGCGTTCCAGCTTGCTCAAATCGTCCGCATCACGCTTGAAGTCACGGCGCTGCAACAGTGGCCAGTCAATCCGCCCCAGATCGCCAAGGTCGACATAGAAATTGGCCCACTGGTAATAGGCATGGCTATCGGTAAACACAAACGGTAGCCCCAATTCAGCCATGCGATGCAGGCTGGAAACCAGGATCAGGATTTCATCATTTTCACGCCGGGGAACACCGCGCCCCGAGTGAATATTGCTGAGCATGGGCGAAAACGGCGTGAAGTAGAAGGGTACATAGTCATTCAACACGCCGTAAGGCGCCAGCGGCACCGGATGGCGTGCGCGCTTGGCAATCAGCTCCGGCAGCCCGATATGCACCCAGTGCGGGTTTTGCTGCTGACCATTCCCCGCCCACAGGCCATGGGTCAGGATCCATTCCAGGTTATCCCGATGCACGATCCGGAATATCAGCGCCTTCTGCGGATTCAGGCTCTGGCTATAGTCATAGGCCATGGGTGGCTAGCTCCTGCGATACCCAGCGCTTGATAAACACGCCAACGATGACCCCACCCGCTTTTCGTATGCGGGTGGCCGCTGTGCACGCCATCAAGCAACTCACAGTAAAAGTATCTCTTTCTTTTCAGATAGATAAACATCTATCGCGCCAATTAACAACGCCCCAGTCACGCAACAGTCAAGCAAATCCGGCGCTGGGTGGCTCCGGTGGCCAGGCTCGCGGCAGAGGCGGTCATCTGGTTGGGCTGCACTCATGCCCCCGTCTATGCCCCCACCGCCAGCGGCAGGCGGATTTTGCCGGTCAGCAGTTGTTGCATCATGCCTTGCTTCAAGGCGCGGGCCTTGTCCAGCTTTTGGGTCAATGCCTGCAGCTCGTTATCCATATCGGATAAAATAGTTGCGATGGCGGTTTGTTCTTCTGAACTTAACAATAGAAACGATAAATTTCGCAAATCACCTAACGAAAGGCCTTTTACCGTGCTCCCACTTCCAAGATCATCAATTTTTACTGCGTTCAGCTCAAACCAATAAAACAAATAACTGACAACAACATCGGAGTTTGGGAAAATTGCCTTCAAATCCTGATTAATAGCTACATCAACATCATAAACAACAGCTTTACCCAAAGCCATTCGGGTGGATGTGATCAATGTTCCTCGGGGTATCAAATTACTTGAGCTATTTGCAAGCCCTGTTTTTGTAATATATTCCTGAGCCATTGACGGGTTAAAAGTAGCGAAATCCTTTACGGTTACCCATGGTATTTCATTACCCCAATATGTTGGATTGGCCCTACTAGGAGTACCACCTCCGGTTACTTTTTGTATAACATCTCCAAGTGACACAACCTCCCAATCGTCCGGAATATCTCCCAGTTCGCTGGGCTTGTAGCCTTTGGGGGTGCCATCGGGGCGCAGGGCGAAGGCGGGCAGGCGGGTACGACCGGTCAGCAGTTGCTGCATGGTGGCGCTCTTGATGGCCTGTTTCTTGGCGATCAGCTGCTCCAGCGCATCGATCAGCGCATCGCTATCCGACAACACATTGGCAATGGCGGTTTGTTCTTGTTTAGTAGGAAATGGGATTGCGTAAGGAGTTATATGCTTATTATTAATTTGGGGAATGGATGTCGTATCCGCAACGGAGCTTAGTTTTTTATATATCAACTGATTGTACAAATATAGCGCATCTAAACTAAATGAGCATGTTAATGCCATTAAGTTAGTATCCATGAATGAGTCGCGCTTAAGCAATCTTATTTTATTTAATAAAATTGAAGCACCTCTCTTTGGAAAGATGACACTCCCCGCCCTAACTGTCTTTTGTGTGTCGATAAAATAAGGCGTTTCATCCGCATACATTAATCCATCATTCAACTGCTCTACTTTAAAATAAGGAATACCAGATTCCGTGAAATTGAATTTTGATGGACTTTCACCGCTATATATATCAACTAGCTCACCTAATGTCTTAATTTCCCAATCCTCAGGAATAACCCCCACTTCGGTTTGCTTATAGCCTACCGGGATCGCCTTGCCTGCTGCGTCTTGCATCATCTGCTCTGCCATTATGCCCACTCCAGCCCCATGCTTTTGAGATGCGCGGCCACCTTGGCCTCCAGATCTGCGACCTGCTGGGTCAGCTGCGGCAGGGTGGCGCGGTAGCGCTCCTCCAACTCCTTGACGCGGTTGGCCAGCTGCTGGGTAATGCGCTCAATCTCCGCCTCGATGGCCGCCTGCAAGCTGGCGCGCCACTTATCCTCCACCAGCAGTTGCTTGATCTCACCCTCTGTAAGCTTGGGGTAACGGGCAACCACGGCCCGATCCAGCGCCTCTTGCGCTTCTTTTACCGCCTTTTTAGCCTGGCTTTCGGCTTCGAACCGCTTGATGGCGGTTTTTAGCGCCGCCTTTTCCTCGGCATCGCTGGCCTGCTTGAGCCGCGCCTTCAGGCTGGCGGCGTTGATCTTGCCCGCGTCGTTGGCCGCGTCACTCAGCAGCCCCTCCTCGCCCCCCTGCTCTTCCAGATAGCTCTCCAGATGTTGACTTGCCTCATCCGCGGCGGCCTGCAGGGCGTCGATGTCGACCTGCTCATCGCTAAAGAAGCGGGCCACCAGCAGCGCCGGTGGCAACAGCTCGGCCTTGTATTTGCTCTTGCCTAGCACCAGATCCGGCGTCTCTTTAAGCTTTTCGCCCTTGTCGACTTTAAGCTCGCGCAGCACCTTGCCCGCCGCCCAGCCATCCTGGCAGAGCACATAGACATCGTCCTGCATCACGGCATGCCAGTAGTCCAGCAGCAGTTGGTAGATATCGTAGTTATCCAGCAGCGGCAGCGGCGCATAGGCGGCGAGCAGCGATTCGCTGATCTCCTCGATCAATGCCTTGGGCGATTCGCCCGGCTCAATCTCCGCCAGATGGCACTCTGTAAACCAACGTGAGAAGGGTTCGAGTGAAGCAGACGCAAAACAGACAAATTCGGGATGCGCCAGTATGGTGCCCTTGACCTTGGCGGCCGCCACCAGAGCATGGCTATAACCGGCATGGGCCGGAGCAAACAGATCGGCCCGCAGAGTCGGGAACACCTGCCAGTAAGCGCCCAGGGCGTCGATATCCCGATTGGGAATGCCGCCTTTGAGGTGCGCGGCCAGATCGTGCAGATCCTCGGCCTCGCTGGCATCGATATAGCGCGGAATATTCAGGTTGTAGTCGTTGGCGGCGATCTCGGAGAGCGGCACGGCGCGGCTGTAACGGGGGATCAGCTGCTCACGGGTAAAGGTATCGACGATCTTGTGGATGTCCTGCTCGCGCAGCCGGTTCTTGTTGCCATCTTTGATAAAGCCTTTGCTGGCATCGATCATAAACAGGCTCTGGCTGCTGTAGCCGCTGGTCTGGATGGCGCGCTGGTGTGCCGTCTCTTTGTCGATGACGATGATGCAGGCCGGAATGCCGGTGCCGTAGAAGAGGTTGGCAGGCAGGCCGATAATGCCCTTGATAAAGCCTTGTTTGAGCAGATTCTCGCGAATGCGCGCCTCGGCATTGCCACGAAACAGCACGCCGTGGGGCAGGATCACCGCCCCCTTGCCGCGACTGTTGAGGCTCTTGATGATGTGCAGCAAGAAGGCGTAATCGCCATTTTTCTCCGGCGGTACGCCCCAGACAAAGCGGCCAAACTCATCGTGCTCAGCATCCAGGCCGCTGGTCCAGTTCTTGTTGGAAAAGGGCGGGTTGGCGACGGCAAAGTCGAAGCACTTGAGCTGGTTGTTGCCCTCCTTCCACTGGGGCGCGGCCAGGGTATTGCCCTTCCAGATCTTGGCGGTCGGATTGTCGTGCAGGATCATGTTCATGCGCGCCAAGGCGCTGGTGGCGTTATCCATCTCCTGACCGTAGATGGTGAGCCCCTTGGGTCCCGCCTCGTCACTGGCCTTGAGCAGCAAGGAGCCGGAGCCGCAGGTAGGGTCGTAGACGGTGGCATCTTGCGGCGTCTGGCGGCTGATGCCGATCACCTTGGCCAGAATGCGCGACACCTCGGCCGGGGTATAGAACTGGCCCTTGGACTTGCCCGATTCGGTGGCGAAGTGGCGCATCAGGTATTCGTAGGCATCGCCTAACAGATCATCGCCCTCGGTGCGGTTGGCGGAGAGATCCAGCCCCTCGAAGATGCCGATCAGCTTGGTCAGGCGGTCGATCATCTCCTTGCCCTTGCCGAGCTTGTCTTCATCGTTGAAGTCGGCGATGTCGATCACGCCTTTGAGATCATTGGCTTCGGCCAGCGCCGAGATGGTGAGGTTGATCGCCTCGCCGATATTCTTATCGCCCTTGAGCGCCACCATGTCGTCAAAGCTGGCCCCTTGCGGCACCTCAATCATGGCGTAGGGGTTGCCCTTGGCCTTGTCGGAAACGTACTTCACAAACAGCAGGGTCAGCACATAGTCCTTGTACTGGGAGGCGTCCATGCCGCCGCGCAGTTCATCGCAACTGGCCCACAGGGAGGAGTAGAGTTCGTTTTTCTTGATAGCCATGGAAAGGGTTCCAATAAGAGTCAGTTTGCGCCAAGGGCGCATGGAAAACGAAAAGAGGCGATTGTTTGCACCCATACGGGTGAGCACGCCAGAGATTGCCAACGAGTTTACCCACTTGACCCCGTGGCAACCATGGTGGATATCACATCAGTGACGGATAGGCAGATCGTTTGCTGCAAAAGCCATCATTTGCCTTCCAGCAAGGCCGGCGGTGTGCTCTCGCCACGGCATTTGAGTTGCCCCAGCGCGTTGGTTCGACAGACGGTGCCATCAGATGCACGCAACTGACCAAGTGCATCTTCACGCCATGTCACCCGTTCACCGGTTTTGGCATTGCTGCCGCGAATATTGCCCAGCGTGTCTTGCCGATAGGTAGTGCCATCGCTCCCCTTAAGATTGCCGAGCGCGTCCTTACGCCAGGTCGTTCCGGTTCCCGAGTCTTTGATGTTGCCAAGCGCATCCTCACGTAAGGTGCCCTGCTTGCCATCGTCACATTGATAGCGGGTATGGCCCAATGCATCTTTTCGATAGGTGCAGTCGGCTGCAAACACGACTTGCGGCGTTAGGCTCAGCAGCAGTGCGGCCAGCGACCACTGGCGTGTCGCTAGCCAAAAGCCGGGTTGGTGACTCATTGCATCTCTCCTCTGACGTGAACTCGATTGACTATACCGGGCCAGCCGCTCAGCCTCGATACTGAGGTTTTTAACATGTCGTGTTTTCAGGCGGATGCGTGATGGCAAGACGTCCACTGAGGCGCGTTCAGTCCAGCTTGAGATAATTAACCTCGTTTGTATTTACCCACTTGCTCAAGAAAGTAGCTGCCCAGCTCACCCTTATGCTGGCTTGCTTCGCTTTCTGCGCTGGCCAAGTGACCGTTGCGCTCTTTCCATACGGCATATGCGGCAGCCTTCTCGACCTCGACCCGTTCTTGCTGCTCTTTCGGTAGGGCACACAGATTGTGACTCATACTGATCTCTTTGTTATTTGTTGGCGCCATGGTACGCCATCAGTGGCATGCGGGACTTGCGCTGGTTCAAAGGTGGTGCGCTATAATAGCTGTATATAAACACAGGTGTTTGCCATGAAGCTGTTAACCCCAGACCCATCACCCGCCGAGGTGACCATCCCGCTGTTCTTGCACCGCGCCTCTTGTGGCTTTCCCAGCCCAGCCAGCGACTATCTGGAAGGGAAGTTGGACCTCAACACCCACTGCGTGTCGCACCCTGCAGCAACCTTCTATCTGCGTGCCGAGGGGGAGAGCATGACAGGGGTCGGCATCTTTCCCGGTGACTTGCTGGTAGTAGATAAGAGCCTGACCCCGCGCCATGGAGATGTGGTAATTGCACTACTCGATGGCGGCTTCACGGTAAAGACCTTGCAGCTCAAGCCGAGGTTGCGGCTGTTGCCAGCCAATCCGGCGTTCGCGCCTATAGACCCTTGTATGAGCCTCTCTTTGGAGTTGTTCGGAGTGGTCACCCATGTGATTGGCAATCTGAGGCAGCGTGATGGCTATAGCGCTCGTTGATGTAAACAACTTCTACGCCAGCTGTGAGCGGCTGTTTCGCCCTGAGCTGCGTGGCCGCCCGATCGTGGTGCTCTCCAACAACGATGGATGCGTGGTGTCGCGCAGCCCCGAAGCCAAGGCGATGGGCATCAAGATGGCTGGGCCCTACTTCAAGATCCGCGAGCAGTTCGAGGCGCATGGCGGTGTGGCATTCAGCTCCAACTACGCGCTCTATGGAGACATGTCTGGCAGGGTGATGAGCACGTTGGAGACCATGGCCCCCGAGCTGGAGGTCTACTCCATCGATGAAGCATTCCTGTCACTGTCAGAGTCGTTTGCCGGGGACCTGACAGCCTATGGGCAACAGATCCGGCAGCGAGTTTGGCAGTGGACCGGCCTCACGGTAGGGGTTGGGATCGGCCCCACCAAGACCCTCGCCAAGCTGGCCAACTATGCAGCCAAGAAGTGGCCTGCCACGGGCGGCGTCGTGGACTTGCGTGACGAGCTGCGCCGTGCCCGGCTGATGGCTATCACCCCGGTGGACGAGGTGTGGGGCATAGGACGGCGCTTGGGGGCCAAGTTGGTGGCACAAGGCATCAACACCGTGGCTGACCTGGTGGCTAGCGATGCCAAAGGGTTACGCGCCCAATACGGCGTGGTGGTCGAGCGGATCGTACAGGAGCTGCGTGGCCTGCCTTGCGCAGAGCTGACCGTTGAACCGGCGGCGAAGCTGCAGATCCTCTCGAGCCGTTCCTTTGGTGAGCGCGTGACTGACCGTGGAGAAATGGCCCAAGCGTTGTCAGGCTTTATGGCTCGCGCAGCCGAGAAGCTGCGGGCCGAGGGGATGTGTTGCCAGCGGGTGCACCTGTTCGTGCGAACCAGCCCCTTTGACGAACGAGCCCCTTACTACAGTGAGCAGGCTGGCGTCCGGCTGGTCTGCCCTAGCGATGATACCCGGTTGCTGCTGCAGCAAGTGAACGTGCTGCTACCGCAGATTTGGCGCGACGGTTACCGTTATCAGAAGGGGGGCGTCATGCTGAGTGAGTTCACCCCCAAGGGGCAACAACAGGCAGATCTCTTTGCCCCGTCCTCCGCTCAATCAGATGCGCTGATGGCAGTGATGGACCAGATCAAAGCCAAGGGATTGGGGCGCGTAGGCTTTGCCAGCCAAGGCACTGGGTCGCCTGAGTGGATGATGCGACAAGAGCACCTGAGCCCCTGTTACACCACCCGCTGGGAGGACCTGCCGGTGGCGAGGTAGCCCGAGTCGATTAGCTATGGGGCTAGATGGTTACGCGTCAGGATTCAATACCTCCCAACGTCCGCACTTACGCGGCCCAACAAAACGTAATCGCCCATCTTTGACCAGTACGGTAACAGCTCTCTCCACTGTACTGGTCGACTTGCCAATCCGCATTGCGACTTGCCGACACAAGAAATTGTGCACGCCAGTATGAAACATCTATTCGGCAATAATAAGCTCTTCGATATTGTCATGTCCAAAAAGACGATTCACCGCTGCGAGAGCTGTATCCGGCATGCTCTGTGTGGCCAGCACGGCGAGTCGCGTCATAGGTCGGGAGATGGATACATAAAAGAGATTACGAGCACGATAGAAGCCCTTCGTGTTTTTTGCATTCAGCGCATTTGTCTCAATTAGCTCGAGTAGTTGTGGCCAGTTATAGTGGTTCCAGCCGCCTCCCAGCACTACAAGAACGTTCTCAAACTCCGAGCCCTTGACGCTATGTTGCGTAGCAAAGGCGGTTTGCTTTTCGATGAACTTGATCACCTCGACGACCTCTCCGTAAGGAATGTCCCGCAGCTTGCTGTACCGCATAAGTGCGGACGCATCCTCAGGTATGGGGTCGCCGTTTAGTGCGATGAGTTCTTCGTCACGCCGCAATACGCGGTCTGGTGGCGATGGACGTCTTGTCACCTTCAGGTGGTCAATGACCTGTCCGACCGTGCCTTCTGCACGCAGCTTCTGGAGAGCATCCATGTCGCGACGCCAACAGGCTTTGTCTTCATGTTTGGCTATCGCAGGACCGGATCCGAATGCCCTGAACATATCGCCGTAGCGAGATGCGCCGTAGGCTGCACATATGGGTTCAACGACTTCTGCAAAGAACTTGATCGTCGGGTCTTCCTTTTTTACGAACAGATCGTTACGGCCACTGAATACCTCAGCGAGGTTGGGATAGCCCTGTTCAGCGGCTAGGACGTTGTGGGTAAGCATCAGTACCTTCGTCCTGCTCAGGTCCCAGCCCTCGGCTTGCAGCCGTTGCATCAAATTTTCCCGAGTGCATCGGGCCAAATCAGGTGGCAGATCCTCTTTGGAGTGCCTGTCATTTGTCCGTTGACCTTTGTAAGCGTTGGTGTGAAAGAAGCGCGCCTCGCCCTTTGCCTCGGGGTCATGAACGGCTTGGTGTAGTTCAGGGCGCAGCTTATTCAGCACATCTACGACTGCGGGAACCGACCGAAAGTTGGAGCCTTTGGCAATTTCTTTGATCGGATACTCCGCGAGCTCGTATTCACTTCGATAAATGGTTTGCCAGTGGTCCCCAAATAGACCAACGAGGGGCCCGGTTTCGGGCTTTAAAAAGTGCTCGTTAATCGCCTCCATGAATTGGCGATGGGTATCTTGATACTCGTCGATAAAAATCACTGGAAACTGCTGGGTCAAGATGCGTCGAAATTTTTCCTTCTGTAGAAGCTTGGCCATCATCTCTGGGATGTCGTCGTGACTCAGCGTGACTCTGTCCATGTCGACGCCGAAGAATCCCAGGTCGTAATCCACAGGCTTTGAGCCAATACCTCCGCCTTGTTCGACTTTCTCTTTCCTATCCTCCATTTCCCCCACGAGGTCACGTAGCGCCTTCTGAAACTGGCGTAGGAATGCCCACGAGAAGCCATGGATGGTATTGACCAGAATAGCGGGATGATCCTCAATCTCCTGAGCAATCTCATTACGGGCAACTTCGGTGTAGGTGATGCAGGCTACCTTTTGCCCCGCTCGGATCAAGGCTGGGCCTCGCTCCGCAATCAATCGCTTCAGCGCGGCGACCAGGGAATACGTCTTGCCTGCGCCGGCACCAGCTTCAAGGCGAAAGCTGTGACCCGCATCAAGAGCCTCATTGATCTTTCTTTGAGCCTCTTGTGCAGCGATGAGTGCGGGATTCTCGTCAGGTTTAGTCATATTGCCTCCTCCTTGGCTGGCGCTTCAACGTTCTGTGTGGGTGGAGGAGGAGGGGCGGAAAGCCATGCCAAGCCTTCCTGGATATAGCGGGGTACCACCCATTCTTTCTCGCGAATGGCGAACCGCAAGGCCGTATCCGCTTTCGCGAGCCCCTGGGCGATCTCCCACGCTTCAGTGGCCTCGTCCTGTTCCTTTGGCCACTCAAATCGATCCGGGTTTGCTAAGACGAGCGCGTCTTCGTAGCTGCGGGCGCATACGTTCGTACCAGGCTTCTCTGCTATCTGATAGGCAATGCGACGGTAACCGCTTTGCTTCTCTTCGGCAGTCTTGGCAATAAGCTCGGCAGGAGTGATTTGCCAGTCATCCTTTCCATCGGTATCTTCGGGGCGAAACCATTCCTTGATAGCCGCGTTCGACGTCCGCTTGCCTTCAGCCACAGGGCACTTGTCCCAAGTCGTAATCGTTTTTCCTTTCTTGTTCTGCTTTTCAACAGGTTTGGTTGAGTCCAGGTCGGTGACGACCAAGGTCTTGAGTTCGAGAAAGTCGAGGAGTGGATAGAAGATGTGCGCATAAGCTCCGCCGACCTCGACGCAGGTCACGTACTGTCTGGCCAGCTTGTGCTTGTCGTCGAGCGACCTATCAACCAATTCGCACAGCCGAGGCATCAGCAGCCGCTCCGTCGTCCCCTCGACCATAATGGCCTTGTCCGCAAAGTACAGATCGCACTTGGTCAATGTCATGTACTGGTGCAGGAAGTTCTGGTCGTCGGGAGAGATACTGCTCATGCCCTTCTTGAAATCTTTAACCTTGGTCTGACGAGCATTTGCCTGGCTCGGCGACTCATTTAGGAAATACCGTACTGCTTCAAACGATGCGGCATTTGCAACATGCGGAGAATGCGTCGTGATGACGAACTGAACGCTCCACGCAGCTTCTTCGGGGTAGCTCGCCGACAGCTTTCTAATGGCGGCATTCAGTTGACTGATGAAAACCTCTTGCATCTGCGGATGCAAATGAGCCTCAGGCTCTTCGACGAAGATTAGATGTGTGGCTGGGCGGGTTGCCTTGGCTCGGTAGGCCTTGTGGTAGCTTTCGAGCTGCAACAACATGTAGATCAGATTGCGAGTGCCGAGGCCGTTATAGCCTTCCGGAAGATGTACCCCGTCTGTGCCGGTGTAGACCACTTTTGTGTGGTCCGAAAGCAGGGCCTCAACATTCAATGAGGTCTCGGGCCGAAGCTCGGTATCGTTGAGGCTTGGAAAGCCCAGAACTTCCATGGCAGGCAGCAGCTTCTTCAGCATTTCATCGAAGTTACCTTGAATGCTGCGTTCGATGCCTTCGACTGACGCCTTCAGCTTTGCCGCCAGATCCTGATCTCCTGCTGCGGCCGTAGGTGCGGAAGCGGTCTTGAATAGCGCGCTGAGCAGTTTGCCAATGACATCTGCGTCGCCATGCTTCGCATGGTCGAGCGTTCTTTGTGCTCGAACGAAATTGCACTGCAGTAAAGCCGCTAGTGCGGCCGTACCCTCAAAATCACGCCGATTGGTATCATCCGTGGGGTCGATGGCGAACACGTGAATGTTGTATGCCTTAGGCAAGGTACCGCGTAATGAGCGGAAGAAGTGTGTTCTTGACTCGACACCTTCTGGCTCGGCAGGTACATCGAGCAGAGTGTGGAGGGTTGCCAGCGTCGCTTTGTACTCGACGCGAACAATGGCTGTGGTGGAGTCAATATCCAAATCAATCACGAATGGCGAAAGAGGCCCAAAATTCGTAGCTGCACAGTCATAGCGAAAGGTTAGCGTAAGAGAGATCTTTGGGAGCACGGCGAGTACATCTTCTGGTTTTGCTCCCTCTTCTCTCAGCGTCTTTGCCTCGAAGAATCGTTCTCGCTGACTAGCCGAGAAGTCTTCCAAGCGAAACCGTGCCCCGGTCTCTCCGGTAAAACGATCAAAAATATCGGTGAACGATGTCTTTCCGCTGTTGTTGCGCCCTACGATTACCGTGGAGCTTTTCTCTAGCATGACTTCAACATCTTGAAGGAGCCGGAATCCCTCAATCCGAACCTTTTCAATCTGCATTCAATTTCTCCCGATAGAGCTAACCAGCACCTGTACCGCTGGGCTTGCACGCGCTGTAAGTCATGTGAATACGTTGTGGCTCACATGCTGTGATATAATCAAATGAAACCATGGTATACCACTGTGGGCTTACGCGGCTTGCTCTGGTTCACAATTGCTGGCTTCTAACACCTATAAAAACATGTGGATTAGATCTTCAGCTCCTGAGGATTTGGCGGGAGTTTATTACCAAGTTTACGGCAAGCATCTACGCTAAAGTGTCTGATGACAGTCAACAAGGGGAATTTGCTCAACAGATCCGGGAGTAGAAACTCCCGAATTGAATTTGAATGGCCAAGCATCCCCACTAGAGCCAGTGAATTAAGTGTGAACATTACCTTATCCGTTCACTACGCCCGTAATTACGTCCACCTTCTACTTTCGAACGCAATTTAAAGAAATATCCAATCCTCTCCAAGAATTTATAAAATTTCTCATTGTGCAGAACTGCATCTCTGCGATCAAATCGATACTCTGCGTCAGGAGGGAAATGAACCAAAGACGCATAGTCAGGGTATGCAAGCCTCAATGCTCTGCACCAAGCTTTACGAATACGCGTAGCCATGTTATCCGCATCAAAATTAGCGTAATCACCAAGATAACCGTAATCATCTCGGTTAAATAGTAGCACCACGTGATAATGAGGGTGCTGGCTTGTTACTTGCTCCTTTACCCAGATATAACCCAAGAAGAATGGTTTACCAGTCTTACCCTTACGATGACGTAACGCATGTATCTGGCTTTTTAGTGAAGCAATAAAGCGCGTAATAACCTTTTCCTCTTCTACCTCCGGTGGAAAGCTTGTCGGCATGTCCGGATCATCCATAACTGGTATATGAGGGAAACGCAGATCAACGCGTACAGCAAATACTCGTGGATGTTTATTCAAAAAGTTTATGATTACCTCCACGGATGTTTTCAGTTGTTCCAAGGATATTTTACCATGCTCGGCTTCAGCCACAACTTGCAAGTTGTCTAGCTCGTTGCCTATTAAACAATACCCGCCATTTGATTTCATATACGGCCCTATGATTTACATGGAATACCCATGCCAGTTGGTTAGATGCTCAGGTGACAGTACTCATCGTCATTAATGAGGACTGCTGCGTAAAACTTTACAGCCAACTGATACCTTGCTCTATTATCAACCTAGTGGGTTGATATACCAACCTGCATTTAGCACTCTGTGCTTTGCATATGCTGCGCTATGCCGATGTATACGGCTAATGGCTTGTATCTGACGTACAAGCCTGATGTATATCTGATTGGTATACACTTCGTGTATATCACATGTTCTCGTTGGTATACTCTGTGATACACTCTGACGGTGTATCACCCTCTCCCTCGATATATCTCCTACACCCTCTACCTTGGTATACACCTTGTGTGTATATATTACTATTACCGGACTTATCGACCTCCTTAATCACCGGGAAATACGTGATTATTTTAAATAAAACCCCAGTAATACCGGTTATTAAAGCAAGAAAATTACTCTGAACTTAGCTTGCCCTCTCCTATCTAGCAGATGCCTTCGAATCAATCCATTCTATTACTTCACTCTGCATCCAAGCGACCGCTCTAGGCCCTAAACGAACGACACCAGGGAACTCCCCTTTGCTCATCAAACGATAAATTGTCGCTTTGGATAGCGTCGTCATTTCCGTGACTTCTTTGAGTTTGATTAGTTTCATTTTTTGGATCCGGCTATTTTTCCATAGCTGGACCAACAATGTTAATATTTACGTTTATAGCTTCTCACATTGCCCCTAAGCCGATTAGCCATGCAGAAGAAACAATCACTAGTTTTCCCAGAGTGCTTCAATGCCACTAAGTAGGTTAGATTGCAGAGCCTGAGCCATGCACTCACAGGTCATCCCGCCAACATAAGCAACAATAAAAGCTTGAAAAATACCATGAAAAATCACACACTAAACGCAACCATAAATCAACACAAAACACTACAATGTAGATTAAGGGGGGGTATTATGGCAATTCATGATAATGGTGTGGATGTGCAAGTTTATAAGAAATTAGATGACCCTATTTTTGTGGACTACCTCTGGTATAGAACAGGTCAAATCAATCAAGCTCAAGCTGTAGATACACCACCTCGCCATATACTAATCAAGAATTTAAAAGATGCCTGCAATACTGCTAGTGCTTTTGCTTTTATGCATAACTACAATGTAAGAAATGAACGACCTAATGGACTTGAAAAATGGATTGACACTTTACTGGATGAATTTCACACAAGATGCCTTACAGAAAAACATTATTACTGGCTAGATAATAAAAATACGAGGCTGCATTACTTCACATGGAGATTTTTGAGTCACTTAGGTATATCCATAGAAAAAAAAGACCAACAACTAGAACATAAGTGCGTGTTTTTATTGAGCCCATCAATACTCGATGAAAACATAAAAACGCACACACACACTAATAAAAAATGGAATACTGAAATAAGTACGCAGGATATAACTGCACTTATCAACAGACTACCTTGCAACAAAATAGAAAAGGAAAAATTAGTACGAGCCATATCCGAATCTGCTGAATCAGCAATGAAAAATGATGATGTTAAGTTTTGGCTTAACAAACAAAACAAGGAAAAAACAACATGGCTACACAAATATCTTGAGCATAAAGAAATAGATTATGTCCCATTAGTTTTAAATGGTACATCAGCTCAAAAAGATGATCTTGTTTCATTTTTAGATGTATTAAGCATCACTAATATTGATAGATATAAACTTTTAGTTTCCAACATCAAGAAGGCATGGAGCCAAAAAGTATATCGTGATAAAAATCTAGAAAAGAAACAATACAGCATTAACATGAGTAAAGATATAGGTAATATTCTTGACGAACTAAGCCAAATGGAACAGAAAAATAAAAATACCATCATAGAAGAGTTGATTAGAGAGGCATACGCAAAACGGTGCGCAATATAAAAAATGGACTGAATGATTAAATCATTCAGTCCATCACTAAAAATCATCATAGCCACATTTACTTTCTATTAAAGCTCACCTTCACAACGTTATTAACTGCTGCTTCAGTAACAGGATCTTGCATCACCTCATCAGCTACCAGTCTCCCCCAATTAATCCAGACAAGTCGGGTTTTCTCGGTATGACGTGAACGGTGATAAGTTCTAATAAGTTTGTTAATGGGGGTGTGATTCAAGCAAAGCTCAATAACTCTTTCCTCAACACCTAGCCTTTCAGCCCAGTTAGTAGCCGCACTACGCCGCAAATCATGGACAGTAAATGGGTCCATATCAGGTAAACATCGTGCGATGAATCGCCTTAGAGCCCGAGTAATGGAATCAACTAAAATCGGCTCGATTTCATCTGTTTTTGGACGATCAGATTCGAATACTAAATCACCATTGGCATACTGCGCCTGCTCTTCAATGACCGATTTCGCCTGAGGGGAAATAAAGACAGTATGAGCTCTACCATTTTTGGTTTCAGGTATAGTCCATATATCATCTTTTATCTGTGAAAAACGCATATTAGCGACTTCACCTCTACGACATCCGGTCAGTATTAATAACTTAATCGCATTCGCAGCAGGTATAGAAATCGTTGCATGGCGAGAAACACCACGCCCTCCGGCCGCCAAGCTACCACCACTCCCAAGATCCTCATCTATCGCCTTCCATAACCTGCGCAATTCGGGGACGGTCAACCATCGCTCTCTTGGCGAGCCAGCACTGGCACCAAAATCTTTTGGGCGCAACAGTCTCGCAGGGTTGGCCTCAAGCAGACAGTGAACCACTGCATAATCTAACATCTGGTTAAGCGTTCCCAACCCTTTACGGGTTTCGTCTTTTGTTGCACGCCTAGTTATCTCTAACGCTTGTGCCAAGTGGGCACGAGTCAGATCGATTAAGCGAATGTTGCCCAGAGTCTTCTTGAGATGACGATTCCAACGATCCTGATGGCATTGGAGGGTTTTGGGTTTGACGACCTGAGCAACACGCTGTGCATCAAGCCATCGTCCAAGCAACTGATCCATCGTCAGGGCCGTTTCATTTTTAGCCTTTTCTTGCGCCGCAAACTTGGTGGGATCAATGCCCCGCTTCACAAGCAGCAACGCTTTCCCATGCTCCTCTCTGGCTTTAGCCAGAGTCAGGGCAGGATAACTCCCCAGCAACAATTCTCCTTCACTACCACCAATCTTGAAGCGATATACAAAACGCTTGAGGCCACTTTCACGGATTTCTATTTTGAGCCCGCCACCATGCTTCGATTGAATCGCATAGCGTTTCACTTTAACCCCTTCAACTGGCTTGAGTGACGAGATCTCCAAGTCTTTACTTATCGCCATCCGTACCCCTCCCCGTACCCCTCCAGTGCAGTGCATTGGAGTGAGACTTTATGAAACCCCTTGATACAGACATATTATGTAACCAGCTGTTTTTAATCAAAAAAACATTTCGTATAAAACCAACTGATTCTATATGAAACTAATAATTTCTGGACTCCTAAGGGACAGGCCACTGGTTCGACTCCAGTCGGGAACGCCATACAAAACAAGGGGCTGGCATCGTCATGATGCCAGCCCCTTGTGCGTTTCTGCGCCATTTCCCCTGTATCCATGGCGGCCAGGTCCCGCCCCCCCCTCTTCAATGTCTCACTGCCACCAACAACCCCGCGAGCCCCACCAAAGATGATCCCGGCCATCCCCCTGTAGTTGCCACTCCCGGTGGCGGCACACCGTCATCTACCCTTGAAGGGCGCCGTCCGGCAGGACGGCCCTCCATTCGCCGAGACACAGAGAAGGACATCATGGGCAGCAAACGAAAATCCAGAACGGAAGAACCGGTCGTGGCCGAGGCGCAACAGCCCCTTGGCAACAAGGCATACGAAAAGGCGCTGCGCCTCTTGCACGTGGAGCTGGTCAGGCTGCAGCAGTGGGTGGTGCACAAGGGGCTCAAGGTCTGCATCGTCTTCGAGGGGCGTGACGGGGCCGGCAAGGGGGGCACCATCAAGGCGATCACCGAGCGGGTCAGCCCCCGGGTCTTTCGGGTCGTCGCACTGCCCGCCCCCACGGAGCGGGAGAAGAGCCAGCTCTACTTCCAGCGCTACATCCCCCATCTGCCGGCGGCGGGGGAGATCGTCATCTTCGATCGCAGCTGGTACAACCGGGCTGGGGTGGAGCGCATCATGGGTTTTTGCAGCGAGGAGGCGAGCGACAAATTCCTGGCTGGCACCCCCATGGTGGAAAAAGCCCTGGTGGACTCTGGCATCATTCTGCTGAAGTACTGGCTGGAGGTGACCCCACAAGAGCAGGAGCGGCGGCTGCGTGATCGCATCGACGATGGCCGCAAGATCTGGAAGCTCTCCCCCATGGACATCAAGTCCTTCGATCGCTGGGATGACTACACCCGGGCGCGGGATGCCATGTTCATCGCCACCGACACCGCCTGGGCCCCCTGGTTCGTGGCCCACTCCGAGGACAAGAAACGGGTGCGCCTCAACATCATCTCCCACCTGCTGGCGCACATCCCCTACGAGGCGCTGCCGACGGAGCCGGTGAAGCTGCCCAAGCGCAAGATAGGCAAAGTCAAACCATCGGAGCACCCGCTTCGCATCGTGCCAGCCCTCTTCTAGCCAGAGGGGGTGAGCCCTGGCTCACCCCCTTTCCCTTCCTGCCCCAAGGGACAACCGGCGCTGCCGGTATCATCCAATGGCTTGTTGTTGCTCACGTTTTCCCGTTTGCCTCCCCTATACTTCAGCGACATTCAGGTCTGGCCGAGCGAGGAGGCCCCCATGTTGCGACTGTTTGCCCTGCTGCTTGTCTGCCTGGTGCTCCCGGTGCGGGCGCTGACCCTGACCCCGGTGGCGGGGGAGCTACGCCACCCCTGGGGACTGGCCTTGCTGCCGGATGGCGGCTACCTCGTCAGCGAGCGCCCTGGGCGCCTGCTGCGCATCGACGCGGGTGGCAACCGCCATGTGGTCTCCGGCCTGCCGCCCCTCGCCGCCACGGGCCAGGGGGGTCTGCTCGATCTCGCCCTGGACAGCGATGGCTGGCTCTATCTCAGCTACAGCGAGCCGGGGGACGGGGGCGCCGGCACCGCCGTGGCCCGGGCCCGGCTGCAAAAAGACGCCCTCGTCGACTGGCAACTGCTGTTTCGCCAAGAGCCCAAGGTGGCTGGCGGCGTCCATTTCGGCTCTCGCCTGGTGCTGACGGATGACCACCTCTTCATCACCCTGGGGGATCGCTACACCGAGCGGGAGCGGGCCCAGACGCTGGACAACCACCTCGGCAAGACAGTACGCCTGCACAAGGATGGCCGGGTCCCCGCCGACAACCCCTTCGTCAAGACGCCGGGGGCCCTGCCGGAGATCTGGAGCCTGGGCCATCGCAACATGCAGGGGGCGGCCCTGCGTCCGGGCAGCCAGCAGTTCTGGGCTCACGAGCACGGTCCCCAGGGCGGGGACGAGGTCAACCTCATCCTGCCAGGCCACAACTACGGCTGGCCCAGAGTGACCTTTGGCGAGGAGTACGGGGGCGGCAAGATTGGCGTGGGCCAGAGCGCGCCGGGCATGACGGCACCGCGCTGGATCTGGGTGCCCTCCATCGCCCCCTCGGGCATGGCCTTTTATCAGGGGAACCTGTTCAGGGAGTGGCAGGGGGATCTGCTGGTCGGCGCCCTGCGCGGTCAGGCCTTGTTGCGCCTGCACCTCGACGGAGACAAGATAGTGTCGGCAGAGCGGCTGCTGACCGATCTGGGGGAGCGGATCCGTACCGTCAAGGAGGGCCCCGACGGCGCCCTCTACCTGTTGACGGATTCAGACCAGGGGCGCCTGCTCAAACTGACCCCATAGCATGAAAGGAGCAAGGATGAAGACGAATCGCATGCTGCTGGTGCTGTGCACCAGCCTCTGGTTGCTGGGCTGCAACACCATCCACGGGATGGGACGGGACATCGAGAAGGCGGGGGAGGTGATCCAAGGCTCCGCCAAGCTGACGGATGCACCGGCCGCAGAGGGTCGCTGATCCCGGTCAGGCGGCGCTGTGATTCGCCCCCTGTCGCCCCTTTCCTTACCCCTGTTCGGCGCTGGCCACCAGACTGGCCAGCGGCGCCATGGTCACCCTGACCCCGTGCTGTGCCAATGCCTCGCGGGCGCTCTGGGGCAGTTGCTCGTCAGTGATCACCTGATCGATCGCATCCCAGCTCACCACGTTGAAGGTCCCCACCTTGCCATATTTGGACGAATCGCAGATGAGGATGCGCGTCGCCGCCGACTCCACCACGGCCCGCTTCACCGGCACCTTCTGTTCGCTCGGGGTGGAGATCCCCTGACTGTCCCAGGAGGAGGCTGACAGGAAGGCGATGTCCAGATGGAGGTTGCGCAGGAAGTGGGCGGTAGCCTCCCCGGCACAGGACTGGTTCTCGCGAATGACCTGCCCTCCGGTGTGATAGAGGCGGCAGCGGCCGTGCTCGATGAGGTAGGCGCAGACCATGAAGTCGTTCGTCACTATCATCAAGTCTTCCCGAAGCGCCAGCTCCCGGGCCAGCTCCAGGGAGGTGGTGCCGGCGTCCAGATAGACGGTGCTCCCCTCGCTCACCTGGGCGGCGGCAAGCCGGGCGATCGCCAGCTTGGCTCCCTGCATCAGGCTGCGCTTGGCGGTGTGGGAGGGCTCGCTCTTGATCCGCTGGGAGAGGCTGACCCCGCCGGAGACGGAGAGCACCCGCCCCTGCTCCTCCAGCTTCTGGATGTCGCGCCTGATGGTCATGTGGGAGACCTGCAGCCAGTCGGTCAGCTCCACTATGCTGACCACGCCGCGCTCTGCCAGCAGTTGCAGGATACGTTGCTGTCGCTCTACGGGAATCATCTTGCCTCGCGCCTCGGGAAAAGGAAGGTGCCATTCTACCCCAGCGACCTGGGAAAAAATGATAAATAACCTGAAACGGGCTCACAAATCACATTTATTCACACAAAAAACACCAAAATTTGACTCGAAAGAATCTCAACCCTCATAAATAACAAAAATTAACACGAAATAAGTTATTTTTTGTGATGCCTGCCTGATATTTCATCGCCGCAAGCCTCTACTATCTGCTCATCAGTCGTAATCGAGGAATCACGAGATGAGCACTCCCTATCATGTTGCGGTCATCGGCCTGGGCGCCATGGGCATGGGCGCCGCCCGTTCCTGCCTGCGGGCCGGGCTCACCACCTATGGCATCGACCTCAGCGAACAGGCCCGCGGCCAGTTGCAGCAGGCCGGTGCCGCCGCCGTCATGGCCGATGCCAGGCCCCTGGCGGAGACGCTCGATGCCGTGCTGTTGCTGGTTGGGCACTTCCAGATCCAGACGGCGCATCAGGCTGGTCAGGCTGGGCACGGCCCAGGCTTGATCGCGGGCGGCCAGCTTCAACCGCTCGTAACAGGCGGAAGCGGTCGGCTGCTCGCGGCGCAGGTAGTCGGCCTTGAAGTACTCCCAGGCTTGATCGCTGACGGGGGCCAGCCGGGCAGCGCGGCTTTCAGTGGCGGCTTGCTGCTGCTTGGGTACCAGCACGGCCAGCCAGTCGCAGTCATCGAATCCCTTCACGGCGGCGCAGTAGCGGCGCAGGGTCGGCAGCGCGATGGCGAACTCGGCAGAAATATGCTGGTAGGCCTCCATCAGGGTGCTGCCGTTCGCCACCAGGGTATGCACGGCTTGCACCGCTTTCAGGCGGTCCTTGGCCTTGGCGTGGGCCTTGTCGTTAGCCTTGCTCCAGTTGGCCCACAGCTGCTCTTTGCTGTAGCGCGGCGCCTGGGGCTTGGGCAGATCCAGCGTCATGCCACCGACCTTGACCTTGCCTGACTTGCGCAGCAGGGCGGCTTGGGTGACGGGGGGCAGACTGGCAACGGAGAACTCCAGCGCCTTGCCTCTCACGCCTTCTTTGCGGCGGCTGATCCAGCCTTCACGCTTGGCCATCTTGTGAACGCCCATCGCGGATGATGGAAGCCCAGCAAGGCCGAGCACTTCATTGATTGAGAACCACTCCATGACGACCTCCGTCAGACCGCTTCTTTCATTTCGGAATAACGGGACGGCCAGATCTCGGATGGAGAGACGCCGATTGCGTTGGCGATGATGCCTTCACCTTTCGGCCAAGGACGGGCCAGAGCGTTGTAAAGCGTGTCGGCCCCAAGGCCGTTTTCACGGGACAAACGAGCCATGTTTGTGCCTCGTTTTTTCAGTGCGGATATCACGTCCGCGCGGTGCCAATCGTTCATGTGCATTTCATTCACCTTCTTTCTGGCTTAGGATTCATACCAGTTCCGTTAACCGTTTCTGATTACCAGTTTATTGATAAACCGATAGCCCGCAAGTGGTTTATATCTAGGTTTATAAAAAAGCATCACATATCATTGATTAACAAAGAAATAAACTTCCATCTGTTTATATAAACGGAGTTTATGTGAGGAGAGTTTGTGATAAACCAATGGATGTCAGCAAAAGAGATCGCTGCACTCCCTGGCATGCCCAGCACGATCCAAGGCGTACACAAGAAAGCGAAGCGTGATGGGTGGCAATTCAGAAAACAGGAAGGCGTCAAGGGACCAGGCATTGAATACCTGATTGAGATAGAGCGGGTACCGGAAGAGGTTCACCCCAGCGTGCGAGAGCTTCCGGCGGTTTATCTAAACCAGTTTATGGAAGAGTTCGTGCTGTTGAGCAGTTACAAGGGCCTGGAGCGGGTTGGTGGCATCAGGATTGAAGGGGATGTCGGCATGGCGCAACGACGCGCCTTCCCTCGTATGTGGCTGAAACGACGCGGCTTTGACGAAAAGGATCTGGCTATCTTCTGGGGCACCGGAGACAGCATGGAGCCCACCATCAGCAACAATGACACCCTGGTGGTGCACCTGGGCAGAACGCGCCCAGTCGACGGTCACATCTACGTTGTACGCAACTTTGACCAGTTCCTGGTGAAGCGCCTGCAGGTACTACCTGGCGCGGTGCTGCTCTTGTGCGACAACCAGCGCTACCAGCCTATCGAGCTGGCGAATGGTGAGCTGCATACCTTTGAGCTGATTGGCCAGGTCGTTCATATCGCGCGTGACGTGGAGGAGTGAGATGAATATTCGTGTTGAGAGAGCGGCCGCCCAGTGGCAGCGCATCCAGCGTACTAAGCGGGCCATGCCCTATTTGATCTATCAGCTTGGACCTAGCCGTGAACCCTGCCATCCCCAGTGGGATGGCGTGCTGCTGCCCGTCGATGACCCATGGTGGAAAACGCACTTCCCGCCCAATAGCAGTGAGTGCAAGTGCTGGGTGCGGCAGATTTCAAAGTTTGAATATCAGAAGATACTGGCGTCCGGCAAGGTCATCGCCAAGCCAACTGATGATGGAATAGAACCCGGTTGGGACTTCAACCCATGCTTGGGTACCCCTGGCGTTTAAAGCCGGTTTAAAGCCCGCTTCACGAAATCGACTGTGATCAATTCACTAGCGATTTTTCGCCGATTTCGGATCCATTGATCATTTTGTGGATCCGCGCCAACGAAAACGGCCTGCAGAGTTTTGATCGCTCTACAGGCCGCTTTCCTTCTTGTTTTCCGATCCCATCTATTCCCTCAAGATCCCACTTATTCCCTAACCATTCCCAGTGATCAATTCAATAGGTCCTATACACTGGTGGTCAACGCCACCCAGGTGCGCCGCATCCTGCTCGGCGAAGCGGGGCTGGCTCGCCACCTCAAACCGGGCACCGCCATCATGGTCTCTTCCACCATCGCCGCCGAAGAGGCGAGCGCCCTGGCCGCCGAGCTGGCGCTGATGGGGTTGCCGATGCTGGATGCGCCGGTTTCCGGTGGTGCCATCAAGGCCGATGCCGGCGAGATGACGGTGATGGCCGCAGGCTCCGACGCCGCCTTCGACAAGCTGGCCCCGGTGCTGGATGCGGTGGCCGGCAAGGTCTACCGGGTCGGCAGCGAGCCGGGCCAGGGCAGCACGGTGAAGATCATCCACCAGCTGCTGGCCGGGGTGCACATCGCGGTGGCCGCCGAGGCCATGGCCCTGGCCAGTCGGGCCGGCGTGTCCCTGGATCTCATGTATGACGTGGTGACCCATGCCGCCGGCAACTCCTGGATGTTTGAAAACCGCATGCCCCGGGTGCTGGCCGGTGACTACCAGGCCCGCTCCGCAGTGGACATCTTCGTCAAGGATCTCACCCTGGTGGCGGACACCGCCAAGGCGCTGCGCTTCCCGCTGCCGCTCGCGAGCACGGCGCTGAACATGTTCCTCGGCGCCAGCAACGCAGGGCACGGCCAGGAAGATGACAGCGCCGTCATCAAGATCTTCTCAGGCATCACCCTGCCGGGTCAGGAGGAGCAAGCATGAAACTCGGAGTCATCGCAGACGACTTCACCGGCGCCACCGACATCGCCGGTTTCCTGGTGGAGAACGGCCTCTCCACCATCCAGTTTGCCGGCATCCCGGCAGAGGCGGATCTGACCGGGGTCGACGCCGTGGTGATCAGCCTCAAGAGCCGCTCCTGCCCGGCCGATGAGGCAGTGCGCGACTCCCTGGCGGCCCTCGACTGGCTCAAGGCCCGCGGCTGCCCGCGCATCTACCAGAAATACTGCTCCACCTTCGACAGCACGGCGGCGGGCAACATCGGCCCCGTCACCGACGCCCTGCTGGCGGCGCTGGAGAGCAAGTTCACCCTGATCTGTCCGGCCCTGCCGGTGAACGGTCGCACCGTCTATCAGGGCAACCTGTTTGTCGGCACCCAGCCGCTCGCCGAGTCCGGCATGCGCCATCACCCCATCACCCCCATGACCGACAGCAACCTGCTGCGGCTGATGGAGGGGCAAGCCCAGGGCCGCGCCGGTCTGGTGCCGTTCAATACCATCGCACAGGGTCCCGGCGCCATTGCCGACGCCTTTGAGCAGCTAACGCAAGCTGGTGTGCGCTACGCCGTGGTCGACACCCTGACCGAGCAGCACCTGCTGGACATCGCCACCGCCGCCCTCGACATGCCCCTGGTGACCGGCGGATCCGGCCTCGCCATTGGCCTGGCTCGTCAGCTTGGCAGCGGCGATCTGCAGGGTGCCCGCGAAGCGGGCTGGCCCAGAGGCAGCCGCGCCGCGGTGCTGTCGGGCTCCTGCTCCGAGATGACCAACCGTCAGGTGGCCCGCTATCGCCAGCACGCCCCTGCCCTGGCGCTGGATGTGGTGCGCTGCCTCGAGGATGCCGACTACCCGGCCGAGCTGGCGCGCTGGGTACTGGACCAGCCCCGGACCCCGGCGCCGCTGGTCTACGCCACCACCAGCCCGGTTGAGCTGGCCCGCATTCAGGAAACCCACGGCCAGCAGGCGGCCAGCGACGCGGTGGAACACTGCTTTGCCCGCCTTGCCCAACTGCTGCAAGGCGCCGGGGTGGACCGCTTCATCATCGCCGGTGGCGAGACCTCGAGCCGGGTCACCCAGGCCCTCGGCGTCAAGGCGTTCCACATAGGCCCGCAGATCGCCCCCGGTGTGCCCTGGGTGCGGGCCATCGACGCCCCCCTGTCGCTGGCCCTCAAGTCCGGCAATTTCGGGAGCGACGACTTCTTCGACAAGGCTCAGGAGTACTTCCATGACTGAACAGGCACTGCGCGACACCATGGTGATGCTGGGGGCTTCCCTCTTCCAGCGCGGTTATGCCACCGGGGGCGCCGGCAACCTCTCCGCCCTGCTGCCGGACGGTACCCTGATCGCCACCCCGACCGGCTCCTGCCTGGGACGGCTCAGCGCCGACAGGCTCTCTCACGTCAACCTGCAGGGGGAACACCTGGGAGGTGATCGCCCCTCCAAGGAGGTGGCCTTCCACCTTGCCATCTACCACAACAATCCGGACTGCCGGGCCGTGGTGCACCTGCACTGCACCCACCTGACCGCCCTCTCCTGTCTGGAGGGGCTGGATCCGGCCAACGTCATCCGCCCCTTCACCCCCTACTACGTGATGCGGGTCGGCCAGTTGCCGCTCATCCCCTACTACAAACCGGGGGATGCCCGCATCGCCGAGGAGCTGGGGCGCCGCGCCCCCGAAGGCAACGCCTTCCTGTTGGCCAACCACGGCCCCGTGGTGACGGGCAAGGATCTGGTGGATGCGGTCAACAACATGGAAGAGCTGGAGGAGACGGCGCGCCTGGCACTGATGCTTCATGGCCACGCCATCCGCTACCTGAGCGAACCCGAAATTGATGAATTGAGGAGGATGAAACCATGAGCAAGTTTGCCGCCAATCTCACCATGCTGTTTACCGAGGTGCCGTTCCTGGAGCGCTTCGCCGCCGCCCGCGACGCAGGCTTCGAGGCGGTGGAGTTCCTCTTCCCCTACGAGTGGCCGGCCGCAGAGCTGGGCCGCCGCTTGCGCGAGCAGGGGCTCTCCCAGGCCCTGTTCAACATGCCGCCGGGCAACTGGGCGGCAGGGGAGCGCGGCATGGCCGCCATCCCGGGGCGGGAAGCGGAGTTTCGCGGCCACCTGCCAAGCGTGCGTGACTATGCCCTGGCGCTCGGCTGCACCAAGGTACACGCCATGAGCGGCATCGTGGACCCTGCTCATAGCCTCTCGGCCCACCGCCAGACCCTGATCGACAACATCCGCTTCGCCGCCGACTTCCTGGCCGAAGACGGCATCAAGGTGCTGCTCGAGCCGCTCAACGATCGGGATGTACCCGGCTACTTCCTGGCCCACCAGCTCGACGCCCTGGCCCTGGTGCAGGAGATAGACAGACCCAACGTGGGGGTGCAGCTCGACCTCTATCACGCCCAGATCATGGACGGGGATCTCACCCGTCTCATCGGCAAGCTGGGCCCGGCCATCGGCCACGTCCAGATCGCCTCGGTACCGGATCGCCACGAGCCTGACGAGGGGGAGATCGCTTACCCCCACCTGTTCAAGGCGCTGGCGCAGGCGGGCTACCACGACTGGATAGGCTGCGAGTACAACCCCAGAGCCGGCACCCGGGAAGGGCTGGGCTGGCTGACACAACAATAACGACCCTGAACATGAACGAGTCTGAGGATAACAAGATGCAGATCATCATCACCGGCGGCGGTGGCTTCCTGGGCCAGAAACTGGCCCGGGCCCTGCTGCAAGGCCCCCACCCCTTCACCGAGCTGCTGCTGGTGGACATCCAGCAGCCGCAATCCCCCCTGCCGGACCCCAGGGTTCGCTGTCTCCGGGCCGACCTCACCGAACCCGGTGTCGCCGAGTCCCTCATCAGCGAGCGGACCGCCGTGGTCTACCACCTGGCCGCCATCGTCAGCAGCCACGCGGAGCAGGACTTCGATCTGGGCTGGCAGGTCAACCTGGACACCACCCGCACCCTGCTGGAGGCGTGCCGCCATGCCCGGCCGGGCATTCGCTTCGTCTTCACCAGCTCGCTCGCCGTCTATGGCGGCCCGCTGCCGGAGCTGGTGAATGACGGCACGGCGCTCACCCCCACCTCCTCCTACGGCACCCAGAAGGCCATGGGAGAGCTGCTGGTCAACGACTACAGCCGCAAGGGCTTCGTCGACGGTCTGGTATTGCGCCTGCCCACCATCTGCGTGCGGCCGGGCAAGCCGAACCGCGCCGCCTCCTCCTTTGTCAGCAGCATCATCCGCGAGCCGCTGCAAGGGGAGAGCGCCATCTGCCCGGTGAACCCGGATCTGCGCCTCTGGCTCTCCAGCCCCGCCACCGTGGTCGCGAACTTCCTGCTGGCGGCCAGACTTCCCGCCACCGGTGACGCCCGCAGCATCAATCTGCCCGGCATCAGCGTGACCGTCGGCGAAATGCTGGAGGCCCTCGCCCGGGCCGGTGGCCAGGCAGCCCGGGATCGGGTGCAGTTTGCCGCCGATCCGGCCATCGAGCGCATCGTGGCGAGCTGGCCGGGACGCATCGACAACCAGCGGGCCAGCGCCCTCGGCTTCGCGGCAGACAGGACGTTTGCCGACATCATCGACAGTTTCATCACCCATGACATGCAGGAGGCATCATGAGCGACATCCCAACCCCCATCATCGGTCTCATCATCGCGGTCTTCGTGCTGGTGTTCCTGGTCATCCGTACCCGGGTGCACGCCCTGATCGCCATGCTGGCGGCGGCCTGCATCGCCGGGATCACCGGCGGCATGAGCATCGACAAGACCCTCACCGTGATCACCCAGGGCTTTGGCTCCACCCTCGGCAGCATCGGCATCGTCATCGGCCTCGGGGTCATGATGGGTCGCCTGCTTGAGGTCTCCGGCGCCGCCGAACAGATCGCCTACAGCTTCATCAAGTGGCTCGGCAAGCGCCGCGAGGAGTGGGCTCTGGCCATCACGGGCTACATCGTCAGCATCCCCATCTTCGTGGATTCCGCCTTCGTCATCCTCTATCCGGTGGCCAAGGCGCTGGCAAAAAGTGGCAAGCGCTCCCTGCTCACCCTGGGGGTGGCGCTCGCGGGCGGCCTGGTGGTGACCCACCATACCGTGCCGCCGACCCCGGGCCCGCTGGGGGTTGCCGGCCTGTTTGGCGTGGACATCGGCGCCATGCTGCTGACCGGCATGGCCCTGGCCATCCCCTGCGTGCTCGGCATCGTCTTCTACGCCCAGTGGCTCGACAAGAAGTACCCCGAGTTCGGTGCCCAGGCCGCCCAGACCCCGGACGAGCTGCAAGCCACCTATGAGCAGTACCTCAAGGAGAAGGAGGGCAAGACCCTGCCGAGCCTGACCCTGTCGCTGCTGCCGATCCTGGTGCCCATCGTGCTCATCTTCGTCAAGGCCATCTTCACCACTCTGGCCACCCTGGAGGGCATGGACGGCCTGATGGCGAACCCCCTGGTGCAGGGCATCAACTTCATCGGCACCCCCATCATCGCGCTGGCCATCAGCGTGCTGCTGGCGGTCTATACGCTAGTCCCGCACATGGACAGGCACGCCACCGCGGCCCGCCTGGAAGAGGGGCTGCAATCCGCCGGCATCATCCTGCTGGTGACCGGTGCCGGCGGGGCGCTGGGGGCCGTGCTGCGCGACAGTGGCGCAGGCCAGCAACTGGCCGAGCAGATCGCCCAATTGCCCATCTCCCCCATCCTGATCCCCTTCATCGTGGCGACCCTGGTGCGCCTCATCCAGGGGTCCGGCACCGTGGCCATGGTGACGGCGGCCTCCATCTCCGCCCCTATCCTGGCGCAGATCCCCGGGGTCAACATGCTGCTGGCCGCCCAGGCCGCCACCATGGGGTCGCTCTTCTTCGGTTACTTCAACGACAGCCTGTTCTGGGTGGTCAACCGCATGATGGGGATCTCCGACGTCAAGCAGCAGATGATCGTCTGGTCCATCCCGACCACCATCGCCTGGGCCATCGGCGGCACCGGCGTCGCCCTGCTGAACCTGCTGTTCGGCTCCGGCGGCACCTGGTTCGACCCCGTGCTGCCGCTGCTGGTGCTGGCCCTCATCGTCTGGTACGTCAAGGGGCAGTCCCTGGCTCCGGCGGCAGGGGCCGTCCCGAGCCGGGAGTCATAACCCGCACCGTCACGGCAACGCTGTGTGACGAGGGCCAGTCTGCTAGACTGGCCCTCTTTTTCGTTCATTCATCTTGCAAAGGAGTGTTGGATGCCTGCGTCTTCCTGGTGGGACAAGTCCACCGGTTTTGCCCTGCTCACCATCTTGCTGTGGGCCTCCCTCGCCGCGCTCACCTCCCGGATCACCAGCGTCTCGCCGCTGGTGCTGGTGGGGCTGGTGCTGCTGTTCTGCGGGGCGGGCACCCTGCCATTCTGGCGCCAGTGGCGCGCCAGCCCCCTCACCTGGCTGGTGACCATCACCGCCCTGCTGCTCTATCACCTGCTGCTGTTCACAAGCTTTCGCCACGCCCCCGTGCTGGAGGCAAACCTCATCAACTACCTCTGGCCGCTGTGCATCATACTGTTCACCCCCTTGCTGCTGCCGGGTCATCCCCTGAGCCTGCACCATCTGCTGGCCGGGGCCCTGGGTCTCGCGGGATCGGTGCTGGTGATGGTCGATGGTCACCTGCAACTGCAACAGGCCCATCTGCCCGGCTACCTGCTGGCCCTCGGCGCTGCCATCGTCTGGGGCGCCTATTCCGTGCTCTCCCGACGCCTGCCTCCCGCTCCTGCCGTGGTCACGGCCGCCGCCTGCCTGCCCGCAGGGCTCCTGGCCCTGCTGCTGGCATGGATGCTGGAAGGCCCCTTGCCATTCGCCCGGATCCCCCAGGGGGACTGGCTGCTCATCGCCGGGCTCGCCCTCGGCCCCATGGGGGCGGCCTTCGTCACCTGGTATCTGGCGCTGCGGGACGGGGATCCGCGCCGCATCGGCGCGCTCGCCTACCTCACTCCCTTGCTGAGCACCCTGCTGCTGGTCTGGCTCAACGGCGAGGCGCTCACCCCGCGCCATCTGCTGGCGGGGGGGCTCATCATGGGCGGCGCCCTGCTCGGCCTGCTGGTGAAGAGCCCAAGTCAACGGGAGCTGGCACGGCCACTGTCATAAAAACGCCATCAGACCTGATTAAGCTCGCGCCCATTGCGTGATTCAAGCAGGAATCTGATGTGAAAATTGCCCATTTTGCCTCCCTCTCTTCCCTCGTCTTGCTGCTGGTGGCCGGTGTTCAGGCCACCGCGCTCTATCATGGCTGGCAACAATTCAACCACTCGGCCCAGGCCCAGCGTTTGCAGGAGCGCCTGCAACAGCAACTGAGCGGTCCGCTGCAGGGGGCGCTTCGCGACTATCTCGGCAGCGGGGATCCCCTGTTGCTGGCCCAGGCCCAGGGAGTGCGCCAGCAGGCGCTGGCCCTGCTGTCCCGCCTGGAGGATCCCCAGACCCAGCCGCTAAACGCCCGGCTTGAGCAGATGAAAACCCGCATTGACGGCGACTATCTGGCGGCGGGCAAGCTCTCCGGCAACAGCCAGTGGTTGCTGCAAAATGCCGAGAACGAGTTGACCACCCAGGCCAAAGCCTTGCTCCGTTACGGCCAGCAGGGGGCTGCCGCCGGGCGGGATCCGGCCCTTGCCGAGCAGTATCGCCAGGGGGCGGCCGACATCCTGACCGCCCTCCCCTCCCTCGCCCACCAGCGCCAGAACTACATGGAGCAGGCGAGCGCCAAGCGCCTCGAAGGGCTGCAATTCGAGCTGGCTGCCCTGCAAAAGCAGGCAGACTCCCTGGCCGCCCTGCCGAGCCTGGCACTTTTCGAGGAGGCACCGGCCGACGAATTCACCCTGGGAGAGCCGATACGCAAGGAGCTCGGGGATCAGCCCAAAGCCGAGCTGACCTCCCTGCTCAAGCGCTATCCCCAGGAGCTGGAAAACAGCCGCAAGGCGCTGCAACAGCAGCAGGCCGCTCGTCAGATGGTGCAGCAGGACATCACCCAGCTGCTGCAAGCGGGGGAGCAATTGGGCGAACAACTCGCCGCCGCCCGTCAGACCATGAACCGGGAGCTGGCCACCGTACTCGGCGTGCTGGCGCTCTGCCTGGTCGTGGTGGCCCTGCTGTTCGCCCTGGTGCAGCGTCGCTGGCTGGTCAGGCCCCTGCTGCAACTGCGGGCAGCCTTCCTGCAGCTCGACGCCACGGGTCAGGCCCAGCTGCTGACCCCGGGGCGCGAGCGCAACGAGCTGGCGGACATCGTCGCGAGCTACAACCGCCTGATACAGCGCCTGCAACAGGATCAGCAGCAGAAAGAGGGCCAGCTATCGGCGGTGTCGCAAAGTCTGCAAGGGATGGTCAACCAGGTGCAGGAGATCCATCACAGCACCCGCACCACGGAGCAGGCGGTGGACGAGAGTGACACCATGATGCAGGAGCTCAACCAGCTCGCCAGCGAGGTGCACCAGGTCGCCGCCGAAATCGCCCAGCACGCCCAGCACAATGAACACTCCATGAGCCAGAGCGAGCGGCTGGTCGGGGGCATGCTGACGGCTACCGCCCAGACCGGGCTCGCCATCGACGAGAGCAGCGGCGCCCTGGCCCAGCTGACCCGCTCGGTGGAGGACGTGACTGCCATCGTCGACGTCATCGGCCATATCTCCCAGCAGACCAACCTGCTGGCCCTCAACGCCGCCATCGAGGCGGCCAGGGCCGGGGAGCAGGGACGCGGCTTCGCGGTGGTAGCCGACGAGGTGCGCCACCTCTCCGCCGACACCCAGCGCTCCCTCGGCCAGATCACCGAGATCCTTGCCAGCCTCACCCAGGCGGGGGATCAGCTCGCCACCGTGCTGGCCCGCATCACCGCAGAGGCCGCCGAGCAGCGCCAGCAGGCGGAGCAGCTGCGCCAGACCACCCTGACGGTGCGGGAGATGGCGCGCAGCACCGCCGTCATCGCCCTGCAGGGCGCCGACAATGCCAAGAGCCAGGAACACAGGCTGGCGAGCTTCGCCGCCCTCATCGGTCGCATCAGCCAGCACGCCCGCCAGGGCAGTCGTCTCTCGGTACAGGTCTCGGAGCACATACACCACCAGGCCCAGCAGATCCCCCGGATCCTGAGCCAGGCCTGATAACCCCCGGGTCTGGCTCGCACCAGACCCGGGGCGCGCTCCCTGTCTACCTGCCCGCGGTACGGCCTTGCCGCAACCCTTCCCCTGATACTCCCGTCACGTCCTCACGGGCGATGACGGGTTGCCTCATCCATTCAGTCACAGGCCCTCTCACCCCTTTCACATCCCTGGTCCCCCTGTCTGTCGGGCGACGGCTCACGCTCACGACAGTGGGCATCCCGCCGGGCCCATCTTTTTTTGTGATACAAAATTATATGTTGCCACCGGGTTAACAAAGAAAGTTCTGCCTTGACGGCAAGATCTGCGCAGGAGAACGGTGAAATCACCATGAAAGCGCTGTCATTGCCGACATGAGTGGCCTGGGAGTGCCCACACCAAGAATCATGATTATTTGCACTCGGTCATATTTTTGAAACTTGCCGGGAACTTTACATTGATATTTCGCACCGCGAACGTACTCTTGGTGATGTCAGATCGCCAAGGATCGACAGCCAAAAAATAACGACTGTAACGATGCAGATAGCCCCGACCGATGCGCCAAGGCATCAGGCACAAGGGCACGACAGAGAACCATTTTTTTGCCCTTAGGGGTGTTGATTGCAATGCCAATACCGAGCGGCGGGTGCCTACCCGGCTGCCGGATAAAAAGCTAAGTCCATAAAATCAGGAGCAATAACAAATGGAAAAAGTGATCTTCAAGCGCGCCGCGTTGAGTGCTGCCGTGGTCGCGGCACTGGTCGCACCCGGCATGGCGTTCGCCGCTCAAGACATGATGAGCCCGGAATACGGCAAGTCCTACAGCGCCTTCATCGACGAAGGCAAGCTCACCGGTGGCCTGTTCTACTTCCAGCGTGAGCGTGATCGCGTCCAGGCCGGTCCGGGTCAGGATGGCAAATACCACTCCAACCTGAGCCATGCCACCACCCAGGCAGCCCTGAACTTCAACTCCGGCTATGCATGGGGTGTGGTCGGCGTCGACGTGGGCGGCTTCGGTGCCTACGACCTGGCCGTTGACGAGAGCAATGGCGTCAACGAAGAGAACGAGTTCTCCTTCTGGGGCGACAAGTGGGGTTCAGGTGGTGACGGCGTTCCCGAGAACGGCTTCAGCCTCTCCAACGCCGCCCTGAAATTCAAGTTCGGTGACGCCGTCACCGCCAAGGGTGGTTACACCCAGCTCTATGTACCCGGCATCCTCGGCGTCAACTGGTCCTATCAACCCGGTACCTACCGTGGTGGCCAGATCGAAGGCACCTTCGGCGGCCTCTACCTGACCTACGCCATCGCCGACGAGTACAAGGCTCCCTGGTTCAAGAACACCACCGGCTTCTCCAAGAGCAGCCCCTATGCCAGCGATCCCTTCACCGATGCGAACAAGATCGACTACATCCACGGTCTGGCCGCTCGCTACACCTTCGAGAACGGCACTGCCGTCACCGCCGGCTTCGGTCAGTCCGAAGGCTACATGGACAGCTACCACTTCAAGCTGGCCCACAAATTCGACGTACTGGGTGGCCTGAACACCAGCTACCAGTTCTACGGTTCCGACACCGAGAACAGCGACTATGACGGCCTGGCCTGGCAACAAGCCCTCACCGCCAGCTGGGCAGCCGGCCCCTATGGCTTCCGTCTGGAAGGCCTGTGGACCAAGGCTGAAGGGGATCTGGGCAACTACCTGCCCCGTCTGACCCGTGGCTACGGCAACTCCCAGGGCGCCAACGAAATCTGGTGGGATTCCCGCTCCGACTGGAACCACAACGACGAGAAAGCCCTGTTCTTCGGCGTGACTCGTTCCCTGGATGATCTGGTGGGTGCACCGGGCTGGGGCGTGGGTGTCTCCGGTGCCTACGGCTGGGATGCCAACAACGGTGACAAGTCCCTGGAAGGCGGCAAAGAGTGGGCAGCCAACTTCGACGTCATGTACACAGTGCAGGACGGCAAGCTGAAGGGCACCCTGTTCAAGCTGCACTACACCGACTACAACAACGAACAGGACGACAAGGGCAGCTGGTACTACCCGAACATGTTCAGCTCCGAGCATGACGTCAAGTTCCACATCATCATGCCGTTCACCATCATGTAATCAGGCATCTGACGTGACCGAAAACCGGGCCTCTGGCCCGGTTTTGTTTTTGGTGGCACCACGCTACCATGCCAGCTTCGGGCCACCTGCTGGCCGCCAACCAGGACCATGCTCATGCCCCATCCCTTCGTGCTCGTCACCGGCTGCTCCAGCGGCATCGGCCTCGCCGCCGCAAGAACGCTCGGCGCCCGGGGCTTCACCGTCATCGCTTCCGCCCGCAAGGCCGAGGATGTGGCCCTGCTGCAGCAGCAGGGTCTGTTGGCGGTGCAACTGGATCTGGCGGACAACACCAGCATAGAGCGAGGGGCGGCAGAGGCGCTGGCCCTGGCAGAAGGGCGCCTCTACGGGCTGTTCAACAACGGCGCCTACGGCCAGCCCGGTGCGCTGGAAGATCTCCCCACCGAGGCGCTGCGCGAGCAGTTCGAGACCAACCTCTTTGGCTGGCACCACCTCATTCGCCAGGTATTGCCCCCCATGCTGGCGGCAGGCGAGGGGCGCATCGTGCAGAACAGCTCGGTGCTTGGCCTGGTGGCCATGAAGTATCGTGGCGCCTACAACGCCAGCAAGTTCGCGCTGGAAGGCTATACCGACACCCTGCGCCTGGAACTCGCGGGCAGTGGCGTGCACATCAGCCTGATCGAACCCGGCCCCATCGACACCCGGTTTCGCGCCAATGCCCGGGAGGCCTTCCTGCGCCACATAGATCCCGCCACCAGCCGCCATCAGGACGCCTATGCCCAGACACTGGCCAGGCTGGAGCGTGAAGGGGGTGCCCGCGGCTTTACCCTGCCAAGCGAGGCCTGCATCCCGCCGTTACTGCATGCGCTCACGAGCAAGCGTCCCAGGCACCGCTACCCGGTCACCTTCCCGACCAAATTGTTTACCGTGCTGCGCCGCCTGCTGCCAAGCCGCTGGCTTGACAAGCTGCTGATCAAATCAGCCTGATAAAGGGGCCCTCGGCGGGCCTCCTCTTGACATGCACCTGTCTTAGCAACGATGCCCGCTCAATAGTGCTGGCCGTTGCTGTAGTAGTGACTCTTGACGATGGGCAGCACCTGCACCACCACATAGGTCTGCTCCCCCAGCACCCCTTTCAGGTGGCGGGTGATGAGGGCGGCGGCGGCATCCTGCATCTCCTGCGGTCGCTCGAACCAGACCAGCTCCACGAAGGGGAAACCGGCTTCGGGCTGGCCATCTCGTACCCACTGGCTCGGCACGCACTCCAGGGTGACGAACTCCGGCTTGCCACCGGTCAGGGCGCAGAGATCCGCCATCAGGGGGGCGCTTATCCGCTGCAGGGTGTCGACAGAAACTGCCCGAAAACGAAGGTGGGGCATGGGAAACCTCTTGGCTGTGACAAATGAGGACTTATCATAGAGCACTCATCCCGCTCACATAAGGTGCCTCATGAGATTCCATCCCACGCTGCTCTCCTTCCTGCTCTGTCTGCTGCTGCCGCTCCATGCCATGGCCGATCCGGCCTTTTACCGCATCAACAAGGGCAACGAACAGCACTGGCTGCTGGGGTCCATCCACGCGGGCAAACCCTCTCTCTATCCCCTGCCGGACCCGGTGGAGCGCGCCTGGCAGCAGAGCCGCGCCCTGGTGATGGAGGTGGACATGACCCACATAAGCCAGGAGCAGTGGCAGGAGATGGGCGCCATCACCCGGCTCGTCGACGGCAAGACCCTCAAGGATCACCTGCCCATCGACCTCTACCGTCGCACTCTCATCGCCGCGGGCCAGAACGGTCTGAACGAGAGCATGCTGGCCCCGCTGCGTCCCTGGTTTGCGGCCATTACCCTGACCCAGGCGGCCCTGGAGCGCACCGGCTATCGCGGTGAATACGGTGTCGACCAGCACTTCGCCAAGCGGGCGAACGACGGCGGCAAGCCCATCGTCGGGCTGGAGACCCTGCTGGAGCAACTCGGCTATCTCGCGAGCGTCGGCGACAACCAGACCCTGATGCTGGAGAGCACCCTGGACGAGCTGCCCGACATCCAGCAGGGGTTCGACGCCGTGATGACCGCCTGGCAGAACGGGGACGAGGCCACCCTCATCAATCTGCTCAGGGAGGAGATGGCGCCGCCCAAGCTGCAAGCCTGGCTGGAACAGACCCTGCTGGCGGAGCGCAACCGCAACTGGGTCAAGAAGTGGCCCAGCCTGCCGAACGAGAGCTTTATCGTGGTAGGGGCCCTGCATCTTTACGGCGAGCATGGGCTGCTCGCCCTGCTGGAGCAGCAGGGCTGGCGCATCACGCCCCTCACCGAACCGACCCTGGAGAAGGCAAAATAGCGTCCAGTCCGGCGACCTGACGCGCCGGATTCGCGTCGGCTCACAGAATTCGCTGCCGATTAAATAACCAGAGAGGGAGTTGATCGAGATCATCCCCTCCCTCCTGAAGAGGTATCTATCATGCCTGTCACCGCCCAGTGACAGGAGTGAACGAGATGGAATTCTGGATGAACCTGATGTTTGGCAACAGCGTGGAGCTGATGTCCATGCTGGTGATTTTCGGCACCTTCCTGCTCATCAGCGCCTATGCGGTCTATTTCATCTACAAGGTGATGCACGCAGAGCCGCCCAAAGAGGGGCAATAACCAGGCTCGCTCAGACCGCCCTCCCCGGCAGGGCCGGGGCCTGCGAGCGTTGCCATTCTAAGGCCCACCAAGGCCCGCTATACTGGCTCCCTCATTTTCATGCGGGGAGCCTGCCGTGTCTCATAACGACGAACTCTCACTGTTCCTGCAGGAAGTGGCCGACGTGCGGCCCCTTCGCAGCGACCATATCGCCCCCGTTGCGGGCAACAGCCAGCCCACCGAGGCGCAACTCGCGCGCCGGGAAGCCGCCACCGCCGAACAACTCACCCTGGATCACCTCGGCACAGAAGCAGTCGAGATGCTGGACCCCCACGCCATCGTCGGCTTCAAGCGTGACGGCGTGCAGGAGGGGGTCTACAAGAAGCTGCGCCTTGGCAAGTACGAGCTGCAAGGCTCCCTCGACCTGCACCACAAGACGCTCAACGAGGCCCGTATCGCCCTGGTGCAGTTCATTGCCGAATGCGAAGTGCGGGATATCCGCTGCCTGCTGATCCTGCACGGCAAGGGGGAGCGCAGCACCCCGCGTGCCCTGCTCAAGAGCCATGTCAGCGCCTGGCTGCCACAGTTGCCTTCGGTGATGGCCATGCACAGCGCCGAGCGCCGCCACGGCGGCAGCGGTGCGCTCTACGTATTGCTGCGCAAGAGCGAGCGCAAGAAGGCGGAAAACCGCGAACGGCACCAGAAGCGCCTCGGCTGACTGCCTGAGGGTGGCACCAGGGTGGATGGCAGTGCTAGCATCGGGCGGCCCCGATCATGCCAGGTACGGGGTGCATATCATCAGGGACGATAACAAGGACAATCCCATGTCATACCAGAAACTCGAACAACATCAGCAACAACTGCACCGCCTCTCCCACCTCTCCGCCATCTGCGGCTGGGATCAGGCCGCCATGATGCCGGAGGGGGGCAACGAGGCCCGCGCCGAGGCGATGGCGGAGCTCGGCGTGCTGATCCACGGCAAGCGCACCGCCCCCGAGCTTGGGGAGTGGATTGCCAAGGCAGAGAGTGAACCGCTGGACGAGCACCAGCGTGCGAACCTGCGGGAGATCAAGCGCCAGTGGCAGGATGCAAGCCTGCTGCCGGGGGCGCTGGTGGAGGCGCTTTCCCTGGCCGGCAGCAAATGCGAGCACGCCTGGCGTCGCCAGCGCAAGGAGAACGACTGGGCAGGTTTTGCCCCTAACCTCGAGGAGGTGGTGCGCCTGTCGCGGGAGGTGGCTCGCCTGCGCGCCGACGCGCTCGGGGTGCGTCCCTATGACGCCATGCTGGCGCTGTACGAGCCCGGCATGACGAGCGCGAGGCTGGATCAGATCTTCGGCGATCTGACGAGCTGGCTGCCCGGCCTCATCCAGACCGTGAGCGAACGGCAGAAGAGCGACGTGCTCCTTACGCCGCAAGGCCCCTTCCCGATCCCAACGCAGCAGGCGCTCGGTCAGGAGGTGATGGGGCTGCTCGGCTTTGATTTCGCCCACGGCCGGCTCGACGTGAGCAGCCACCCGTTCTGCGGCGGCGTGCCGACGGACGTGCGCATCACCACGCGCTACAACGAGCAGGAGTTCGTCTCCAGCCTGATGGGCATCGTCCACGAGACGGGTCACGCGCGTTACGAGCAGGGCCTGCCGCGCGCACTGCTCGGCCAGCCGGTGGCCGAGGCGCGTTCCATGGGCATTCACGAGAGTCAGAGCCTGTTCTGCGAGATGCAACTCGGCCATCACCCCGCGTTCCTTGCACAGATTGCACCGCGCATCCGCGCACACTTCGGCGAACAGGCCGCGCTCGCCCCCGCGAACCTCGAGAAGCTGTACAACAGGGTCGAGCCCGGCTTTATCCGCGTCGATGCGGACGAGGTCACCTACCCTGCCCACGTCATCCTGCGCTACGAGCTGGAGCGGGACCTGATGGAAGGGCGCATCGAGGTCGCGGACATCCCCGAGCTGTGGGACGCGAAGATGCAACAGTGGCTCGGCTTGTCCACGAAGGGCAATTACCAGAATGGCTGCATGCAGGACATCCACTGGACGGACGGCTCGTTTGGCTACTTCCCGAGCTACACGCTCGGCGCCATGTACGCGGCGCAACTGCGCTTTGCACTCGAGCGTGAGCTCGGCGACATGGGCACGCTCGTAGAGTCCGGCCGCCTGCCGGAGATCTTTGGCTGGCTCGGTCGCCATATCTGGTCCCAGGGCAGCCTGCACGGCACGGACGAGCTCATTCGCCGCGCGACCGGTGAGGCGCTCAATCCCCAGTGGCTGCGCAAACACCTCGAACAGCGCTATCTGAAATAAGCGAGGTTGAACCCCCTCCCAGCCTCCCCCTTCACAAGGGGGAGGAGCTAACCCCGCCCCCGTTCACAGAGGGGAGCTGTTTGTCCCCTCCCCTTACGAAGGGGAGGGTTAGGGTGGGGTCCTGCCCCCCTAACCTTACAAAGGGAGGACTGGGATTCCTCGGATCGCACTATTTTTGCTATCCCTGTCCGTTTTTGGCTAGTCACCCCTCTCGCCCCCGCTTAGTCTCTGGGACATGCCCACAGCAACCCGAGCCATGCCATGACCACAGAGCCCCCGCATTCATCCCAACGGGACGAGATCATCCCGGGTCTCACCCGGGAGCAGTGCCACGCCGCACGCCTCGCGCGAGACGCGCGTTTCGATGGTCGCTTCTTCACCGGGGTGCTCTCCACCGGTATCTATTGCCGCCCCGTGTGTCCGGCGCGGGCACCGCACGAGCACAATGTGCGCTATTTTCGCTTCGCGGCGGCGGCGGAGCAGCACGGGCTGCGCCCCTGTCTGCGCTGTCGCCCCGAGCTCGCACCGGCCCAGAGCGGCGATCTGCCACCGCTCGTCGCCCAGGTGCTGGCGCGCATCGAGCGCGGCGAGCTGGCGGAGCACAGCCTAGGCTCCCTTGCAACGCAGGCCGGGATCACGGAGCGCACCCTGAGGCGCCAGTTCGAGCAACACCTCGGCGCCTCGCCGAAACAGGTGGAGCAGACGCGCCGCCTGCTGCTCGCGAAACGGCTTTTGACGGAGACGCGCCTGCCCATCACGGACGTGGCGTTTGCCGCAGGCTTTGCGAGCATTCGTCGCTTCAACGACGCCTGGCTGCAGGCGTATGGGATGACACCGGGCGCCCTGCGCAAGCAGGAAGGGGGGACTGGCGAGGCGGCGCCGCAATCGAGCCTGCAACTGCACCTGCAATATCGCCCGCCATTCGATGCGCAGGCCATGCTCGCGTTCTACCGGTTGCGCGCCATTCCGGGGCTGGAGCGGGTGGATGAGCACGGTTACGAACGCCGTCACCGGGTCGGCGAGCAGGAGGGGCTCATCCGCATCGAGCCCGTCGAGGGGGAGAGGCTCAGGCTGACGGTGCAGGATCTGCCGCCGGGCGCGCTGCCAGACATCCTGTACCGCGTGCGCCGCATGTGGGATCTCGACGCCGACATGAGCCGCATCGGCGAACACCTGGGGCAGGATCCGCTGCTTGCCGGCATCCAGGGACGATGGCCCGGGGTGCGGCTGCCGGGGGGGTGGGATGAATACGAGGTGATGCTGCGCGCCATCGTCGGCCAGCAGGTGTCGGTCAAGGGTGCCATCACCATCATGGGGCGCCTGGTGGCGCGCACCCTGGCGCAGTTCGGCACCGCGCAGCTGCCCACCCCGACCCAGCTGTGCGAACTGGATCTCGACGGCATCGGCATGCCGGGCAGCCGCATCCGCACCCTGCAAGGGCTGGCCTCGGCGCTCGCAAGCGGCGCACTCACCCTGGGCAGCGCAAGCGACGAGCAACTGCTCGCGCTGCCGGGCATAGGTCCCTGGACGGTCGCTTACTGGCGGCTGCGCTGCGGGCTCGACACGGATGCCTTCCCCGCCTCGGATCTCGTGCTGCAAAAGGCGCTGGGGGGCGGTGACAAGCTGCCGGTGAAAGAGGTGACAGCGCGCAGCGCCCCCTGGCAGCCGTGGCGCGCCTATGCCGCGAGCTGGCTGTGGCACGCCATGAGTGAACAACCGGCGCTGCTCACCCGGCCAACACAGACACAAGACGAGGAGAAGAGCCCATGATCCGCTATGACATGATGCCCACCGACCAGGGCGAACTGCTGGTCGCCATCGACGAGCGCGGTCTGGTCCATGTGGACTTCCTGGCCGGACTGCGGCCGCTGCCCGACATGCAGGACTGGCAGCAGGACGGCGAGGCGCTCGCCCCCTTCCTCGCCGAGTTTCGGGACTACTTCGCGGGCCGGTTGCAGCGCTTCACCCTGCCGCTCGCCCCCAGGGGCACGGCGTTTCAGCAAGCGGTGTGGCAGGCGCTGTGCGACATCCCCTACGGGGAGACCCGCAGCTACGGCGACATCGCCCGCACCATCGGCAAGCCAAACGCGGTGCGGGCGGTGGGTGCCGCGAACGGCCGCAATCCGCTCTCCATCATCATCCCCTGCCACCGGGTGATCGGCCAGAATGGCAGCCTCACCGGCTATGCGGGAGGCCTGCCCATCAAGCAGGCGCTGCTGACGCTGGAGAGGACCTCTCGTTGATCCGGCGCCACCCGGCCAGGGCTCACTGCCGCTGCGCCAGCCAGCCGTGAAACCCCAGCGCCTGAAAGAAGCGGTGCGCCGCCGCGAAACCGGCCCCTTGCAAGAGGCGCCGGGTCTGTCCCTCGTCCAGGGAGGTGAAATCCTCCCCGAGGCGGCGCACCATCTGCTCGCAGGCAGGAAGCGGCAAACCGGCGAGGGCGGCTTGCAACCCCATCGCCTTTCGCTCAAGCGGGTCCGTGGGCGCCATCAGATCCGCCAGCAGCAGGGGAGCGCCAGGATTGAGCTGGCGATAAATATCACCCAATAGCGCGGCTTTGGCATCTTGCGCCAGAAAATGCAGCACCAGCAGACAGAGTGCACCATCGCAAGGCTTATCCACCACAGGCAATTCGCCTAGGTGCCAGCACACCCTCTCTCCCATGCCCGCCTGCTCGGCCCGCATCCTGGCCTGGGCCAGCATGTCCGCCGAGATATCCTGGGCCACAAAGGTCCAGCGGGGGCAGAGACGGCCAAGCAGCAGCAACTCGCTGCCCGTGCCCACCCCCACCAGCAGCACCCGGGCCTGCTGACCCAGCGCGGCCATCAGCCGGGAGGCACAAAGCTGGTGCAGCAGCTCGTAGCCTGGCACCAGCAAGGGGATGCGGCTGTCATAGGCCTTCGCCCCTTCTCCTTCAAATCGCTCCGTCATCTTTTGCTCCTTTGGTGTGAGCCCCCTTGATAGGGGCTGCCGCCGGGAGAAGGTCAAGAGCCACAGGGGCGAGCCAGTTGCCAGCCCAGCCCTTCCGATGAAGGGAGGGCCCTAGCCCCCCTTGCCCAGCACCGCTTTCAGAGCCGGATTGAAGACGCGCTGGAGGGAGGCGGGATTGTTCACCAGCTTGGCCGCCGGGCGGCGCGGGCGCCTGACCAGCTCGCCGCCACAGTTGGGACAGATCAGGTGCAGATACTGATCGTTGCACTCGGCGCAGAAGGTGCACTCGAAGGAGCAGATGTAGGCCGTCGCCGTGTCGGCGGGCAGATCCCGGTCACAGCACTCGCAGTTGGGTCTGAGTTCAAGCATGGCAAGATCCTGATGCACAAGGGGAAGCGGGAAAGAGGGAGGCTCAGTCGACGATAAAGAGGCGAGCGCCCAGTTCGGTATAGGAGCGATGGGGTTCGGCGTTGTCCGCCACCTGGTAGCTCATGCCCGGCGTCAGGGTGAAGACGCGGCCATCCTGCAACTCGGTGTGCAGCTCCCCTTCGAGGCAGAGCAGCACATGGCCCTTGCTGCACCAGTGATCCGCCAGATACCCGGGGGAGTACTCCACCATTCGCACCCGCAGATCCCCGAACTGCCGGGTGTGCCAGCGGGCGACGCCGCGCTCTCCCTTGTGTTCGGTCGGCGGGACCTCGGCCCAGTTCGTGGTGCAAAACGGCAGTGCATGGATGTTCATGACGGATCCTTTGTCAGAAGAAGACTGGGGGAAGGCGCCTCACCACGGGATATCCGTGACAAGGCCGCGCCCCATACTGCCATCAAATCCGCTCCAGCCCCATGCCCACACGGGCAATCATCCCCTCTTCAGGCTGCCCATCACCTGCATCTCGCAGCGATGGCAGTCAAAGCGCAGGCGGAAACTCTCCTTGCCCATCTTGAGCTCCAGGGGCTCGGCCTTGAGACCGGGCACCTCCTTGGGGCAGAGCTGCTGGCTGTAGCGGATGCAGTGCTTCGTTGTCATCAGCACCACTTCCCGCTCCTCCTTGTTCGCCTCATACGCGGGGGCGATGCTCCCCACCCCGTGTTCGCGAAAGAACTGCTCCGCCGCGCTGTTCAGCACGTTGCCGAGGTAGGAGAGCCGATGCAGGGGATAAACGGCGCCTCGCAGGGGAATGCGCCGCTCGGGTCGCCGGTAGGCAGCCAGACGGGCCGCTTCCAGGGCGGCGATCCCCTCCCGGCGCAAGCCGTTAAGCTGTGAAGCCGCAATAAATAGCGGGCGAGTGAATGCCAACTCAATCTGGCGCGCCACAAACAGGGTGTTGCCGAGTTTGCCGAGCTGATCCCTGGCCTGTTGCAGCGCCCGTTCCGGGTTGTCCGCCGGCTGCTGGTCGCAGGGGAGCGTGACGGCGGCACCAATGCCCTGCTCGTCCACAAGTTCGAGCCGCAGTCCCTCGTCGCACTCCGATAGCCGCATATCGACCCGGATGCGGCGATCCGCGCTCCCTTTTTCAAGCTGCTTGCTGAAGGCCTGATCGTGGTTGCGAAAAATCTCGGTGCCCACCTTGAGACCGGGCATGGGTTCCGACAGGAGTAACCGCTTGCTCTGTGCCTTCTCTTCCACCTTATTGAGGCGCATCCCCACCAGCTCGCCCCCCGGCTTGAAGAAGCCGAGGCCATCGCCGTTGTTGAGGGCTACGGCCTGGCCGTCGATCTCGATGCCATCGCGGGTCACGCTGGTGACGCGCCCGAGCGGCTCCCCGACGTATTTCGGGCTGCGCGGCGAGTCGATGCCTGGCTGTCGGCCATGGAGGAAGTAGTCGGTGCTGCCCCGGTTGAAACTCTTCTTGGGATCCGGCGTAAAGGTGTAGCTGCAACGACCGGCGGAAGCGGCCACCAGATCGGGGCGGCGCTCCAGAATGGTGTCCAGCTTCTGGCGATACCAGGCAGTGACGTTCTTGACGTAGTCGAGCCCCTTGAGGCGCCCTTCAATCTTGAAGGAGCGGATCCCTGCGGCGATCAGCGCCTCCAGATTGTCGGTCTGATCCATGTCTTTCAAGGAGAGCAGGTGGCTGTTTTCCACCAGCACCTCCCCCCCTGGCGTTTGCAGGGAACAGGGCAGCCGACAGAGCTGGGCGCACTCGCCGCGATTCGCGCTGCGCCCGGTGCGGGCGTGGCTGATGTTGCACTGGCCGCTGTAGGAGACGCACAGGGCGCCGTGGATGAAGAACTCCAGCTGCACGCTCGTGGCGGCGCTTATCTCGCGGATCTGCGCAAGGGAGAGCTCGCGGGCCAGCACCACCTGGGAGAAGCCCACGTCCTGCAGAAACTTCACCTTTTCCGGGGTGCGGTTGTCGGTCTGGGTGCTGGCGTGCAGCGCGATGGGGGGCAAATCGAGCGCCAGCAGCCCCATGTCCTGCACGATCAGCGCATCGGCGCCCGCCTGGTAGATCTGGTGGGTCAGGCGCCGGGCCTGCTCCAGCTCGTGGTCGTGCAGCAGGGTATTGAAGGCGACGAAGACCTGGGCGCCGAAGCGGTGAGCATGGCGGGCAAGAGCCTCGATATCCTCAAGGCTGTTGCCCGCTGCGCTGCGGGCACCGAAGGCGGGGCCCCCCATGTAGACGGCATCGGCGCCGTGGTTGATGGCCTCGATGCCATAGGCGAGGTTCTTGGCCGGGGCCAGCAACTCCAGGCGGTTGTGATGGTTCTGATCGCGCATAACGTCCGGTTCGAAGGGCTGCAAATGGCCGCCACTCTAGCCAGACTCCCCGCCCCCCGCCTTGATCCCGCTTAAGATCACCGCAGAATGCAGGATTGACCCGGTACAAAGACATCTGGCGGCCCCCTCATCCCCCGGCCCTGAGAGAGTGCCGACTACGCAGGCACCCGACGCGGAGCTAGATCACGACCTTGAGGGCCAGCCCCAGCAGCACCAGGCCGCTCACCTTGTCGATCACGGTGGATTTGGCCTTGAGCCAGGCGAGTACGGGCCCGCGAGAGAGCACCAGGGCCACCAGCACATACCAGAGCGCATCGATGCCGCCTGCGGTCAGCATCATGATGCCCCCCTCACGCCAGCCGGTGTCGGCATGAACGAACTGGCTGAACAGGGCAATAAAGAAGATGGCGAGCTGGGGGTTCAAGAAGGCCACCATAAAGCCCTCGAACGCCCCTTGACGTCCCCGTGGCGGGTGCCCCTCCTCCTTGCCTGCCTCACCCCCTGCGGGCCTGGCCAGCAACGCCTTGACCCCGAGCCAGGCGAGGAACGCCGCGCCGCCGTAGCGGATGAGATCGAACAGCAGCGGGGTCTGGGTGATCAGGATGGCGAGGCCGAGGGCCGTGATCAGCGCATAGATGCCGACTCCCAGGCCGTGTCCCAGCGCCGTGGCAACCCCGTGGCCCTGCCCTCCCTGCACCGTATTGCGGATGATCAGTGCCAGGCTCGGCCCCGGGCTGATGGCCCCCATCACGCAAATGGCGGCCAGCGCCAGCCAACTCGTCAGCTCCATACCTTCTCTTCCTTCGTGTCGATTGTTGCCACCCGGGATCAGGGTAGGGGGTGGCTCGCTATGCCAGAAGTGAAAGTTATGAATAGAGTCCATAGCCAGTGGCTATAGAGTGGCACAACCCGCTGCCATCAGCGGCTCGCCTGCGACCCTCCTGTCAACTGCTTGCGACTCTCCCCCAGGGTGAATTGCAGGTGATCCCGCAGGAAGGGATAGGCCAGCTCGCGAAACCAGCGGTGAGCCGGATCCAGGTGGTGGCGCTGGTGCCACAGCAGATGATACTGCTGGACCCGGGTGGCGAAGGGGAGATCGCAAAAACTCAGGGCATGTTCCCGGGAGAGCTGCCAGGCGATATGAGCCGGGGTGGTCATCAGACAGTCTGTGCGCAGCAACACCTCCACCGCTGCCTGGAAGAAGGGCACCCGGGCAAACCAGCGGCGGGAGAGCCCGCGAGGGGCCAGCACCTGCTCCACCGGGCTGTCCTTGTCCCCGCCCCCGCTCACCTGCAGGTGGGGCCATGCAAGGTAATCCTCCAGGCTGAGCGCCATGCCAGAGAGCGGGTGATGGCGCCCCATCAGCACCACCAGCCTGTCCTCCCCCTGATGCAGGCCGCGGATCTGGTCCGGCACCAGCTCCGTGATGGTGGAGACCATGTCCAGCTCCGATTGCCAGAGCTGGGGCAACTGGCGCTTGTCCCACAGGCTGTACTCCAGCGCCGCTCGGGGGGCGGCCCTCGCCAGGGCAGCACAGATGTCCGGCAGGATGTGCTGGGCCACGTAGTCGGAGGAGGCGAGCCGAAACACCCGCTCGCAGCGCTCGGGGGCAAATTCCGGTGCCTCGTAGAGCCGCTCCAGGGCACCGAGGGAATCGGCAAGCTGGGCCGCCAAGGCCTCGGCCCGCGGGGTCAGCAGCCAGCGCTGCCCTTCCCGCACCAGCAGCTCGTCGCCAAACTCGCTGCGAAGCTGGCCGAGCTGCTTGCTGATAGAGGGCTGGCTCAGGTTCAGCAGCTCCGCCGCCCGGCTGATGTTGCGGGTCTCCAGCAGCACCTTGAGGGTGGGCAAGAGATTGAGATTCGCTTTGTGCACAGGAGTCACCTCGGGAAGGGGTCGCCGGGATCGGGCCTTCATCTTACGGCAAGGAGAAGCGGAAATTTAAGCAAAATCACGGTCTTGCTCCCGCCACTCCCCTTACACTGGGGGGACCGCAGGATGACAGTGAACGCCCCGTGCGGCATAATTTCGCCACTTTCCGCCCCAGGGCGGCCATCACGACAAGCGACGACAAGATGACATACGCCACTATCACCGGGTGGGGAAAATGCCTGCCCCCCGCCTCGCTGACCAACGATGACCTCGGCACCATCATGGATACCTCGGACGAGTGGATCTACCCGCGCACCGGCATCAAGGCCCGCCGGGTCTCCCATGTCAGCACCCAGGCGCTCGCCACCCTGGCCGCCCGTCGCGCCCTGGCGTGCGCAGGTCTGGACGCCGCCGCCCTCGATGGCATCATCCTCGCGACCGCCACACCGGGCACGCTGGTCCCCAATGGTGCCTCCGCCGTGCAGCAGGCCCTCGGCGCCCACAAGGCGGCGGTGTTCGATCTCAACGCCGCCTGCACCGGCTTCGTCTATGCCCTCTCGGTCGCCACCTCCCTGGTGCAGACCGGCATGATGCAAAGGGTGCTGGTGATCGGTGCCGAACGGCTGACCCAGTTGCTGGACTGGGCCAAGCGCGACACCGCCGTGCTGTTCGGGGATGGCGCCGGCGCCGTCATCATCGAGGCGAGCGAGCAGGAGAGCGGCCTGATTGCCAGCAAGCTCGGCTGTGACAGCGAAGCGCGGGAGATACTGCACGTGCCGAACTTCGGTACGGATCGGGTGCGTTTCGCCGACATTGACGGCCTCTTCACCTTCAACTTCGAGGGGCAGGAGATCTTCAAGCGCGCCGTGCGCGGCATGGGCGAAGCCACCGGCACCGTACTGGCCCAGGCCGGCATCGCCCCCGAGCAGGTCGACCTCATCGTGCCGCACCAGGCGAACGTGCGCATCATCGAGACCCTGGCCAAGCGGATGAACGCCCCCATGGAGAAGGTGATGGTCAACATAGAGCAGTACGGCAACACCTCCGCCGCCACCGTGCCCATCGCCCTGTGCGAGGCGCTGGAGCAGGGTCGGGTCAAGCCGAACAGCTACCTGCTGACCGCCGCCTTCGGGGCCGGGCTGACCTGGGGCGCCGCCCTCATCAAGTGGGGAGACCGCGTCACCCCGATCGCGAGTTGCGACGAGGTGCTGCCCCCCTGCGAGCAGAGCGCCCTCGAACTCATCGCCCATGCGGTGCAGGGTTGCCAGCAGGCCCGCCCCGCCGACGCCTGAGCGAGCGCCAGCTCCCCATGATCCGCCAGGAGCCCCGTGGCTCCTGGCTGCCAGCCCCCCTACACCCCCTCGCCGTTTCGGCAGCGACATAAAAGTCATTGAAAAGTGTGAATTTTGAGCTAAACATATCAAAAAATGACCATTTGACACTTTTTTGTCGTCAGAATGCGGCCAAGGGGTTCACAACCTTGCCGGATCTGGTAGTATGCGGCCTCGCACTTGGGGAGGGGTTCCCGAGCGGCCAAAGGGATCAGACTGTAAATCTGACGGCTCTGCCTTCGAAGGTTCGAATCCTTCTCCCTCCACCATTCAAGTGCGTCAAGTAAGTAAAAATCAGGAAAATACCCCGTGGAGGGGTTCCCGAGCGGCCAAAGGGATCAGACTGTAAATCTGACGGCTCTGCCTTCGAAGGTTCGAATCCTTCTCCCTCCACCATCTTCCTGAACACAATATGCAATGCCCCTGTGGAGGGGTTCCCGAGCGGCCAAAGGGATCAGACTGTAAATCTGACGGCTCTGCCTTCGAAGGTTCGAATCCTTCTCCCTCCACCATCCTTCAGACAACCCGGCCTCGCGCCGGGTTTTCGCTTTTCTGAATAGAATCCATATGGCGCTGTCAGATCTGACAATTGCCCTCCCCGCACTTTTTAGAAACAGTGGAGCCTCATGTCGCAAGGAGTGCACACAGATGTTTGAAATCTGGGATGAAACGGGTCGCGAGCACGGGCTGACACTGGCCGAGCTGCAACTGCGGCTGCGGGATTACCAGGGAGACGTGATGGTGCGCTACCTCAACCGCCTCGGCCTGCCGAGCACCCTCTTCCTGACCATCCGCCAGGGATGTGCCTATCAGCGCTTCAAGGCGGGTTCCCCCATGCTCGACTGGTCCTGGCTTGCCCAGGCCATGCACGCAGCCCCCCTGGCTGGCGCCGCACCTGCACAGGGCCATGCCCTTCCCTGACCCCCTCCTTCCTGCCCACGCCCAAGCAGGGCCCATTATCAGACTCTTCCTACAGCCTCCCTTTAGACCCTCCCTGTATGATGCGTAACCATGTTCCCGTCAGGTGAGAACCATGTTTGCGTTCAAAGAAGAGTCTCCCGTAAGGGCCATGGCCAACATGGCGGATATCGTCGTCCCCTTTTATCAGCCCATCATCGGCCAGGATCGTCAAGTCAAGGGGTATGAGGTGCTGGCCAGGCGCTGGGATGCCGATAGCCAGGGTTATCAGGGCATCGATTTTGCCGCCCTCGGCGAAGATGACGCTCTGCACCTGGATATCGTCATGCTCAGGGCCATCATGCGCGATCTGCCCGTGCTCGCCCAAAAAGGCCCCTATGCACTCTCCATCAACCTCAATCCGGCTCTCTCCAGCCCCACCTACTGCAATCTGCTGTTGCAGGTGCTGCTCCAGGCCCGCAAGCTGGGGATCGACATCTGGTTCGAGGTGCTGGAACACGTCAGGATCAAGCACCAGCACAGGGAGATGATCGAGGTGTTGCGGGCCCATGGCGCCCACATCGCCTGTGACGACTTCGGCTCCCTGGCGTGCAATTTCCAGCGCCTGATGATGCTCCCCTACGAGATCGTGAAGCTGGATCGCTCCCTGCTGCTTCAGGCTACGCGCAGTAGCCACGCCCTCAACATGCTGACGGGGCTGGTGAAATACCTGCAACGACTCGGCATGGCCGTGGTGTGCGAGGGGGTGGAGACCCAGGTCCATATCGAGGTGGCGAACCGGCTGGGCTGCGACTACCAGCAGGGCTACGCCTACGCCATTCCCTCCCCTCTCTCCCGCTGGGCCTGAGCGGAGCGCTTGCTCGTCACGGGGGAAACCCGGGCACCTTTCCCATAAAATCCGGCAGGGTGCTGCCATTTTCCTGCCAAAGATGGCAGGCTGTCCCGGCCACACTGACGCCGAGGCCCGCCATGGTTCGCTTTGCCACCTTCAATCTCGCCTTCGATCGCACTGCACCCGGCATGCTGGGGGAAGAGCTCGCCCTGACCGGCACCGAGCAGGACGCCCTGCTGGCCCGCCTCGCCGACGGCACCTTGAGCGGCGCCGAGAGGACCAAGGCCCTCGACGTGCAGCAGATCCGCAACATCGCCGAAATCATCCAGCGCACCCGACCGGATGTGTTGCTGCTGAGCGAATTCGACAATGACGGCAAGGGCGCCGACACCACGGACCTCAACGCCTTCAACGACAACTACCTGGCCCACGCCCAGCACGACGAGGTGAAGGCCATCAGCTACCCGGTGCTGCAGAACTTCGCCACCAACACCGGTATGATGAGCGGCCATGACCTCAACCTGGACGGCAAGGTCAACAACGGGCCGGACGACGCCTGGGGCTTTGGCAACTACCACGGCCAGTACGCCTTCGCCGTGATGTCCCAGTACCCCATCGATACCAAGCAGACCCGCACCTTCCAGACATTCAAGTGGAAGGAGATGCCGGGCGAAGTGAATCCCGTCATCGACGACTGCAACAATGCCAAGGCGCCGATCCCGGCCGGCCGCCAGTGCGGCGATGCCTGGTATGACGACGCCGCCTGGCAGGCCTTCCCGCTCTCGTCCAAGAACCACGCCGACGTGCCGGTGCGCATCAAGCGTGGCAACAAGGAGGAGGTGATCCACTTCCTTATCTCCCACCCGACCCCGCCCATCTTCGGCAACGCGGCGCGCCACAACGTCAAACGCAACCGGGCCGAAGTCGCCTTCTGGCAGGACTATGTAGAGACCGCCAGCTACATGGTGGATGACGCGGGCAAGGCCGGTGGCCTGCCCGCGGGTGCCAAGTTCGTCATCGCCGGCGATCTCAACGCCGATCCCCAGATTGGCGATGGCGACCTGACCGCCATTCAGGATCTGCACAACCATGTGCTGGTCAACCAGGCCGTCACCAACGGCGCCCTGATCCCGGTCAGCCAGGGCGGCCCCGAGTGCCTCGCCAGCCAGCCGGATCAGTGCAAGCGCAACAACAACCGCCCCACCCCGGAGCGCATCACCAGCAGCAGCGGCCTGCAGCTCGACCACGTGCTGCCCTCCGCCAACCTGAACGCGGTCGCCTCCGGCGTGTTCTGGCCGGCCAGCTTCGAACCTGGCTACCACCTGGTGTATGACGCCAAGCTGGGCATCGCCAAGGGAGTCAGCTCGGATCACCGCCTGGTGTGGGTCGACGTCACACTGTGACAGTGACGCAGAGCAGATAAGCAACGGGGCCCGCAGGCCCCGTTTTCATTGGTTTGTCATACCAGCTTCTCCACCCGGGCCGGCAGCCCCTGGCGGGCCGACGAGCCGATGGCCCAGTCCACCAGGGGGTAGCGGCCATGGCGGCTGGGATCCAGCACCGCCAGATCGTTGAGGTTGACCCCGGCTCCGCGCAGCGGATTGGCAACCACTTTCTGGCCGTCTATCCAGTGTTCCCGCGCCCCCAGCTCCTTGTGGCCGAAGCCGTGTTCGATGGCGATGGCATCGGCCTGCACCCCGGCCACGCACTCGGCCACCCCGATCACGCTGCCATCCGGGGTGCTGACCCGCACCCTGTCCCCGCTCTCGATGCCCAGCTGCGCCGCCGTCTGCGCATTGAGCCGCACCCGGTTGCTGGGATTCACCTGGCGCAGGCGATCCGAGCCGATACTCATGGAGCTCATGGTGTGGGACTTGTAGCTGGTGAGCAGCAGCGGCCACTGGGCCGGTTTGAACGCCTCATTGAGCGGCGTGCCATCCGCCAGCTGGGGGCGGAAGAAGCGCGGGGTACCACTCAGGAACTGCCCGCTCTGGCTGTGGCGGCGGCTGCCCACCTCGGGGTTCCACACCATCAGCGGCTTGGGCCAGCGCTTGCTTGGCTGACCCGCTTCGTCGCGCCCCTTGGCCGCCGGCTCGAAGCGCCCGCCACGGGCGAAGAGATAGGCGGCGCGGCCCGCCTCCTCCGCACTCAGGGTGGCATTCAGCACCGGCAGGATCCGTTCCACCCCGGACCAGGCGAGATCCTCAGGCCCGATAGGAGGCACCGGCTCGCCGAGATAGGCGACGTTGGCCGCGCCGTAGAGGGAGAAGTCCGCCGCCTTATGCAGGGCATGCAGCTTGCCATCCGCCCCTTTGAGCGCCCCCTCGCCAAAGCCCGGCAGCCCCAGCCGTTTGGCCACCGCGATAAAGAAGGACTCCATGCAGACCGGATCTCCCTCGGCGGTCTTGGCGACACGAGGCTCTACGATGGGCCAGCGGCCGGTGGAGACCTTGGTCATCACCCCGTGCCAGGCGGTGGCCCAGCCCCAGGACTCGTAGGTCAGGGTATCCGGCACCAGGTAGTCCGACAGCGCCGACGACTCGTTGATGAAGCTGTCGATGCTGACCACAAGGGGCAGCACGGCAGGGTCCTTGAGATCTTCGCCTATGGCCTTGGCGAGCCCGGCCTGGCCGTAGAGGGGGTTGCCCATATGATTGATCCAGGCCTTGAGCCGGTAGGGATAGCCGTTCACCGCCGCGGTCAGGTGCTCGCCGAGCAATGGGCCCGAGATCGGAAACCAGGGCTCTTGCGCCGGATAGGGGTTCTGGCCAGCCTCGCGCTTGCGCCGATATTCAGAGGTCTTCTCGTAGGGGAACTTGGAGCGCGACAGGAAGACCCCGGCGGGTTTGACCATGCCGGGGAAGCTCGCCAGATCGTAGCGCGGCCCCGCCCCGAAGGGATCGAACTTGCCGCCGCTCGCCACGGCGCCGCCCCGGGCATTGAGGTTGCCGATCATGACGTTGAGCATCATGATGGCCCAGGCCGAGTAAAAGCCGTTGGCGCTCATGGTGCCGCCGTGGGAAACCACCGCCGCCCGGGTGCCGTGGCTGGTGAACTCCCGCGCCAGCGCCTCGATATCGCTCACTGGCACGGCGCACTCGGCGCTGTATTGCGCGAGGGAGTGCTCCCGGCACGCCTCGACCAGCAGCTGGAAGCTGCTCTTGACCACGAACTCCCCCTTGGGGCCCTGAATGAGGCGATCCACCCAGAGGTTGGCCCGCTCACACTGGCCGGCGGGTCTCGGCTCGCCGCTGCCCGCCTCCTCTACCAGCATGGCGTCCCCCTCCCCATAGGCTTCCCCATCAAAGGGCAAACCAAGATCGCTTGCCCGCAGCATCTGGCCGAAGCGCGGGTGGGACTCGTCGCAGAGCACCAGGTGGCTGGCGTTGCAAAAACCGCGATAGCCGGCCCGCTCGGCGGCAGCGGCATTGGGTGCCGTCAGGAAGGGCTCGGCGTAGCGCCGGTTGTCGATGATCCAGCGCAGCATGGCCATGGCCAGGGCGGAATCCGTGGCGGGCCTGATGGGCAGCCAGCGGTTGGCGGGGGCGGAGGGCATGTTCACCGTGTTGGGCAGGCTGGGGGCCACCACCACGTAGGAGAACGGCTTGTCCTGCCGCGCCCGGTTCGCCGCCAGCTGACGGGACTGGCGCTTGAAGGGATTGCCCGATTGCTGGGGCGAGGTGCCCATGAACAGCAGGAAGTCGCTCTCGTCCCAGTCCGGCTTGAGGTGGGCGTTCTTCTCCAGATCGTCCAGCAGGGCACCGGCCCCGACCCGGAACGACAGGCCGCAGTAAGCGCCGTGGTTGGCGAAGTTGCGGGTGCCGAAGCTGTTGAAGGTGAAGCGCTTGATGAAGTGATCCCGCCCCTCGTCCGAGGCGTTGCTCACCAGCAGCTGGTTGGCCCTGGGGCCGTACTCCGGGTTGGCCGGGTCGAGCGGCTCGGCGAGGTTGCGAATGGCCCGCAGCCCCTCAACCAGGCCCTCGCCAAACAGATCGCCCCCCTCCACCACCTCGGCCACCAGCTGCTCGAAGGGGATGCTCTGCCAGCGGCCGCTGCCACGGGGTCCCACCCGCTTGAGGCAGCGGGTGACCCGCTGCGGGCTGTCGAGCTGCTCCAGCATGGCATTGCCCCGCGCGCAGGCGGTGGAGCGCCCGTCCAGCCCCCCTTCCTGGTAGCCACTGGTGGCGAGCAGCGCCTGCTTGACCGGGGTCTTGAAGTCGATGTGATGGCGGGCGGAGAGGGGGTGATAGGGGTTGCCCAGGATCCGCACTATCTGGTCTCGCTCGTTGTCGATGCGGGCCCGCACTCCGCACAGGGTCCAGCAGCCGAGGCACATGGTGTTGGCAACCCGCTGGGCCGGGTTGGGGTGCAGCTCCCCTCGCTCGTCAACCCGGTACTCCACGGCCAGCGAGTTGCCATGGATGGGATCCCGGGTCGGCTGGCCCGAGCTGCCGGTGGCAAGACCACTCGCCACCTGCTTGAGGGTGTCGCTGTAACCGGCGACGAACAATCCGGTGCCGCCGGCGATGGCGGCGCCCTTGAGAAACTTGCGTTTGCTGTGATCCATCAGAGTGCCTCGCGTGCAAAAGTTGTGGATGCCTTGATGGCAGAGGAAGCAGAGGGGTGCACCAGCTCCGAGAGGGCCACCAGCAGGGCCACCAGCAGACCGAAGGTGCCGAGAATGCCGAGCACACCGGCCGGGCCCCAGGCGATTTCATAGAGGTAGACGCCGGCCCCGTACTTGGGGGCGAGCTGCCCCTGAATGAGCAGCAGCCAACGCAGGCCCCACACCAGGTGCAGTCCCAGCAGCGCCAGCCCCCAGAGTGCCAGGCGGGCAGAGATCCTTCGCTGGATCAGCATCAGCAGGCCAGCCAGCCCCAGGGTCAGCAACAGCCAGTGGGCCGCCAGCCGCCAGCTCGGGTCGAGCCGATAGAGGGCCGCGGCCTCTGCCGCCGAGGCGCCGCCAAGCAGGGCCCAGCCCAGCAGGGAGAGCGCCAGCAGGCTCAAGGTCCAGCCGCTCTGGCGCAGCAGAGTCGACTCGGTCTGGGCACCCCAGCCCGTCAGCAAGCGGTTGAGCAGCAGCAGGGCGCTCTGGGCCCCCAGCACGGCGCTCAGGGTCAGCAGCCAGGGCAACCAGGGGGTATGCCAGAGCGGGCGCGCCGCCACCGCCATGGTCTCGAGCCCGGTGTAGAGGGCGATGCTGAGCCCGCTCAGGGCGGCCAGCAAAGAGAGGGGCCGCAGCCAGACGTGCCCCGACCAGCTTCCCAGGCAGAGCAGACAGGCAAGGCGGGCTATCTTGTCCCCTTCTGCGCCACGCCGGGCCAGGGCTGGCCTTAGCAGCAGCCAGCCGAGCAGCATGGAGAACAGGCTGAACAGCGGCAGCAGATAGGCGCCATACCACATGACGGAGCCAACGCGCGTCTGGGCGTAGAAGTGCCAGGCCCGGGCCGGCTGGTGCAGATCCGCGGTCAGGGCGATGGGAGCCACCAGACCGGCCGCCACCATCAGCACCGCCGCCAGGGTCTGCAGCCGCGGGTCCGGCGCCTTGCGCCACAGATCAAAGGCGCCGAGCCAGAGGGCCCCGTAGGCGAGGCCGATGAGGAAGAAATATTGCACCGCCCAGGGCAACCAGGTGATGGGCTGAGCCGGGGCCAGCAGTTCGTTAATGACCATGGGCTATCTCCTTGCCATCGTCGGTGAGCAGGGTGCGCAGGGCCGGATTGCCGTCGACCTTGCTGACGAAGGCCTCGTCCATGCCGAGATAAAAGACCCGCGGTTGGGTATTGGCCTCCGGCTTGAGCACCTTGAGCGCCGGCTCGTGTTCGCGCAGCAAGCGGCTTATCCGGCTCTTGGGGTCGTTCAAATCCCCTATGATGCGCGCCTCGCCGACACAGCTCTCCACGCAGGCGGGCAAGAGCCCCGCCTCCAGCCGATGGGCGCAGAAGGTGCACTTGTCGGCGGTGTTGGTCTCGTGGTTGATGAAGCGGGCGTCATAGGGGCAGGCCTGCACGCAGTAGCCGCAGCCGACGCACCAGTCGTTGTTGACCACCACGATGCCGTCGTCGCGCTGGAAGGTGGCGCCGGTGGGGCAGACATCGAGGCAGGCGGGCTTGGCGCAGTGGTTGCAGAGCCTTGGCAACATCAAGAGAGAGGCGGGAGCCGCGAGGGCGGCCACGTCACTCACCTCGTACTGGCTCACCGTGGTGCGAAACTGGCCGAGTGGAGGCTGGTTTTCGATGGTGCAGGCCACGGTGCAGGCCTGACAACCGACGCAGCGGCGCAGGTCGATCAGCATGCCGTAACGCTTGCGACCGTCCCCCCGGCTGATGGCCGCCCGCCCGTTGCGGGGAGCGGGAACGGACTGCGCCTGAACCTGGGTGACGGGGATCAGGGCCGCCCCTGCGGTGAGGGCGGCGATCCCGGATAACAATCGGCGCTTGCTGGGCTCCATGGCATCTTTCCTTCTGCTGAGCTGGCTTGAAAGGGGTTGGGCCGATTGTCCTCAACGCAGGAAGTCGCCTCTATTGTGGTTTTCCACATACCGGGAGCCGGGTTGATCCAGCGCAATAAAAAATGCCCCAGCCCTGCTGAACTGTGACCGGGGCGGCGTTTGCCGCCCCTCCCGGCCCCGTTCGCGTGCAAGCGCGCGCCCCAGTGATAGACTGCCCCCTTTGCACCGAGAGGAGAGCCCCCTGCACGCCCCAGTTCCCTTGCCCCTGCTCAGCCTGCTGCTCTGGCTCGCCCTGTCAGCCCTGCCGCTGCGGGTGCAGGCCGCCCCGACTCCCTCTTCGCCAGCGCCGGCCCGGCAGCAACCCGCACCATCCCAGGCCGCGCCGGTGCAGGCCTTGGCCGAACCGATACGCATCGGCGTGCTGGCAACCCGTGGCCCGGCCCTGGCCAGAGCCCAGTGGCAACCGCTATTGCGCTGGCTGGCACAGCGCGTGCCCGACCATCGCTTCGTGCTGCATCCGCTGGGGCTCGATGAACTGGCCGAGGCCGTCGCCCGCGAGCACCTCGATTTCGTCATCACCAACCCGGGCCAGTCGGTGAGTCTGGCGCGCCAGTACCCACTGGCCTGGCTCGCCACCCTCAAGAGCCCGGCCGGGGGGGACAACCTCGCCATCGGCGCTGCCCTGGTGGTGCCCGCCCAGACCCCCTACCAACACTGGCGTGACCTCGAGGGGCAAGCGGTCGCTGCCGTTTCGGAGAACGCCTTCGGCGGCTACCTCGCCTATCGCTTCGAGGCGGGCGAACAGGGGGTCAGGCTGGAGCGCTTCTTCTCCACCGTGCAGTTCACCGGCTTTCCGCTGGACCGACTCATCGAGCGGCTGGCAACAGGTGAGGTGGCCGCCGCCATCGTGCCGGTGTGCCAGCTGGAGCGCATGGAGCGGGAGGGCAAGGTCGCCAGGGGGGCATTTCGGGTGCTGGACGATCAGGCGCCGGCCGGCTTTGGTTGCCAGAGCTCGACCCGGCTCTACCCCAACTGGTCCTTCGCCAAGACAGAACGGGCCTCCCCCGCGCTGGCGCTGGCGGTGACCCGCGCGCTGTACGATCTGCCCTCTGATAGCGAGGCGGCCATCGCCGCCGATTCGGCGGGCTGGACCGTGCCCACCAGCGAGCTTGCCATCGACCGCCTGCTCAAGGCGCTGGATCGCCACCCGCTGCAGGGCCCCTGGTGGCAAGCGGCCTGGCACTGGCTGCGCCAGCATCAGCAGTGGGGCTGGGGTGCTCTGGTGCTGGTACTGCTGCTGGGGGGCCACCACCTGCTGCTGCAGTACCTGTTCAACCGCAGCCAGCGCCGGCTGCTCAAAGCCCGCCACCAGCTCGAGCAGAAGGGACGCCAGCTGGCACAGGCCAGACGGCTCGCCGAACTGGGCGAGCTGGGCGCCAACGTGGCCCACGAGATCAATCAGCCCCTCAGCGCCATCGCCAACTACAGCCAGGGGGCACTGCTGCGACTGGACAGATTGGCACAGGATCCGGCCCAGGCTGCCGCCCAGGCCTCCCTGCGTCAGGCCCTGGAGCAGATAGGGCGCCAGGTCCAGCGCATCACCCAGACCGTCAACCGGCTCAGGGCCAGGCTGCAAAAGCGCCCTCCCCGCTTCGCGCCTTGCGACCTGCCCCCCCTGGTGGCGGAGTTGCGCCCCCTGCTGGAGCAGATGCTGGCGCCGCTCGACGTCGCCTTCACCCTGCACTGGCGGGGCCAGCCACGCCCGTTACCTCTGGACGGCACCGGGATGGAGCAGCTGCTGGTCAACCTCATCAAGAATGGCGCCGAGAGTGCAGCGAAGAGAGCGGCGCAGAGGGCAGCTAAGAGTGCGCGCCCCGCTGTTCACTCCCCTGCTCACCCCACTACGCAAGCACCGGCACAGGAGCCTGCCCGGGTCGAGCTGCTGATCGCCTTCGAGTCGCAGAGCCTGCTGCTGGAGATCCGCGACAACGGCGCCGGCCTGAGGGTCCCCGCCACCGAACTGCAGCAGGCGTTTTACAGCGACAAGCCGGACGGCATGGGGCTGGGGCTCGCCATCTGCCGGGAGGTGGTCGAGAGCCATCGCGGCCAGTTCAGCCTGGAGAGCCTGAGCCCCCACGGCTGCCTGGCCCGGGTCATCCTGCCCGTGCCGCCACCCGAAACCCTCCCTTCATCCACCGACATGCCGAGGAACTGAGATGACCTCCCCCTCCCGCCCCCCGCTCTATCTGGTTGACGACGACGAGGCCGTGCTCGACTCCCTGCGCTTCATGCTGGAGAGCTGCGACGAGCGGCAGCTGCTCAGCTTTGCCGATGGCGAGCGCTTCCTGGCCGAGGTCGACCTGCACCAGCCCGCCTGCCTCATTCTCGACTGCCGCATGCCGGGGCTGTCGGGCCCCGAGGTCCAGCAGCGGCTGAAGGCGGCCCAGAGCCCCATCGCCATCCTGTTTCTCACCGGCCACGGCGAGGTCCCACTGGCGGTGAAATCCCTCAAGCTGGGGGCGGTGGATTTCTTGCAAAAACCGGTGCAGCTGGCCCCCCTGCTCGCCGCCATCGAGCGGGCCGAGCAGGCGACGCAGGCGGCGGCCACCCGCCTCGCCCATCTGTCCGCCTTTGAGCGCCTCACCCCGCGCGAACGCCAGTTGTTGCAGCTCATCGCCCGGGGCCACAAGAACCAGCAGATAGCGCAGGATCTCTGCATTTCGGTTCGCACCGTCGAGGTGTGCCGCGCCAGCCTGATGAAACGCCTGGCGGTGAACTCCCTCGCCGAGATGCTGTTGCGCTACGCGCAGGTGAACGAACACCCCTGAGTGGCCTGCAACCGTACAAAACGGGCCGGGATCACACATTTGGCGCTTCGATGGCGGTAGAGTGCCCTCTTCTCTTCACCAGGATCGCCCGGGTCCTGCGCCTTGTTTCGAGGACACATCATGGAACTGCTTCTGCTCAGCAACGGTAAAACCACAGAACACCCCGGCCTGCTCGGCTGGGCCCGCGACCGGGTGCAAACCCTGCTCGCTCGCAACCAGGTCAAGCGCATCCTGCTCATCCCCTACGCGGTGATCCGCAGCGACTGGGATGCCCGCGCCCGGGAGCTCACCGAGAGTCTGGGGGTGGACGCCATCAGCATCCATCACTTCGACGATCCGGTGGATGCCATCAACCGGGCCGACGCCATCTTCATCAGCGGCGGCAATACCTGGCTCCTGAACCAGCGGCTGCACGAGTATGGTCTGGTGGTCCCCATCCAGCGTGCGGTGCGCGAGCGGGGCGTGCCCTATGTGGGCTGGAGCGCCGGCTGCAACGTGGCCACCCCCAGCATCCGCACCACCAACGACATGCCGGTGTGCAGCGCCGTGGTGCTGCCTGCGCTGGGGCTCTTCCCCGTGCAGATCAACCCTCACTATCTGGACGCCAGCATCAGCGGCCACATGGGGGAGACCCGGGACGAGCGCCTGGCCGAGTTCTGCGCCATCAACCCGAGCGAATCCGTGGTGGCCCTGCGCGAGGCGAGCCTGTTGCAGATCGGCGGCAATCACATCGAGTACTGGAGTGCCCGGGGCGAGACCTTCAAGATCTTCAAGCACGGCGAACCCATCCGGGAATACGGGGACGCTGCGCCTCTGGCAGCGCTCACCCCCTTCACGTCAGCACGCTGATCCTGCCAAACGACGAGGGATGGCCTGCGCCATCCCTCTTTCTTTGTTGCTCGCCCCTTCGTGATTCACTCCAGAATGGCCATCTCCTCCCGAGAGCCGCTGCGCCCGGGAGCCCTCAGCAACACCACCAGCGGCACGGCGCACAGGCTGACCCACATCATCAGGCGAAAATCCTGCAGGTAGGCGAGCAGGCTGGCCTGCCGGGTCACCTCGCCGTTGATCATGGCCAGCCCCTTCGGCGTCATCAGCTCCGCCATGCCCCCGCCCTGATGCAGGTTGACATTGAACGGGGTGATGTAGGCGGCGAACGCCTCGTGGTTCATCTGGGATCGCTGGGCCAGATAGGTGATCACCACCGAGATGCCGATGCTGCTGCCGATGTTGCGCACCAGGCTGAACAGCGCCGTCCCCTCGTTGCGATAGCGCGGCGCCAGGGTCGCAAAGGTGATGGTGGAGAGTGGCACGAAGATGAAGCCGAGCCCCAGCCCCTGGATGATGCCGGTGCGCACTATGTCCCAGCTGCCGATGTCCGTGTTGAACAGGGTCATCTCCCACATGGAGAAGCTGGTGAGCAGCAGCCCTGACAGGATGAGGTAACGGGCGTCCACCCGGCCCGACAGCCTGCCCACCATCATCATGGCAACCATGGTGCCCACCCCGCGCGGGGCGAGCAGGTAACCCACGTCGATCACCGGGTAACCCATCAGCCCCTGCATGAAGGGAGGCAGCAGCGTCATGGTCGCCAGCAAGATGATGCCGACGATGAAGATGAAGAGCAGACCGACGCTGAAGTTGCGATCCCGGAACAGGGCCGGTTCTATGTAGGGGTGCGGGTGGGTGAAGATATGCACCACGAAGAGGTAGAACGCCATCACCATCAGGATGGTCTCGATGACGATCTCGGGGCTGGCGAACCAGTTCTGGGACTCTCCCCTGTCCAGCGCCATCTGCAATGCCCCTATGCCGAGACTCAGCAGGGCGAAGCCCAGCAGATCGAAGCGGCGGCTGGCATCTATCTTCGTCTCCTCGATGAAGGCGGCAAGCCCGAACCAGGCCAGCAGGCCGAACGGCAGGTTGATGTAGAAGACCCAGCGCCAGTTGTAGTACTCGGTGAGCCAGCCCCCCAGCGAGGGCCCCAGAATGGGGCCCACCATGACCCCTATCCCCCAGAGCGCCATGGCGGAGCCGTGCTTCTCTGGCGGATAGGTGTCCAGCAGCACCGCCTGTGAGAGGGGCACCAGACTGGCACCGAAGATCCCCTGAAGCAGGCGGAACAGCACTATCTGATCCAGGCTCTGGGCCGCGCCGCACAGCATGGAGGCAACGGTAAAGCCCGCCACCGACCACATGAACAGCCTTTTGCGGCCAATTCTTGCCGAGATGAAACCGGTCAGCGGCATGAAGATGGCGGCCGCGACTATGTAGGAGGTCAGCACCCAGGAGATCTGATCCTGGGTGGCGCCCATGGCCCCCTGCATATGGGGGAGGGCCACGTTGGCGATGGTGGTGTCCAGCGCCTGCATGATGGTGGCCAACATCACCGACAGGGTGATGAAGCCACGTCGGGAGCTCTGATCCACCCCCTGATGGCTTTGCGTCGTCATATTAACCTCAGAATGACCAGCCCAGCAGGCTGCGTTTGTGGCCGGTGTCTATCTTGGTGATGGCGCTCAGGCCAGCGCGCAGAGTAGGCCCGGAGGCCATTTCGTCCAGCTTGATGCGCACCGCGACTCGCTGGGCGATCTTGACCCAGTTGCCGGTGGCATTCTGGGCCGGGATCACCGAAAACTCGGAGCCGGTGGCCGGACTCAGGCTCTCCACCACCCCGTGCCAATGGGCATTCGGGTAGGTGTCCAGGCTGATCTCCACCTCCTGCCCCGGCTGAACATGGGTCAGCTCGGTTTCGGTGAAGTTCGCCTCTATCCAGGGGTTGTCGGTCTCTACCAGCATCATGGCGGTCATGCCGACGATGCTGTACTGGCCCGGCTTGGGCAGCTGGCTGGCGATGCCGTTGGCGGGGGCGTAGATCTTGGTGCGAGCCAGATCCAGCCTGGCCTTGGCGAGCTCGGCGGCGGCCTCCTGATAGGCGGGCTGCTGCTCCACCGGCAGGTTGACGTCGCCGTTCAGGGAGGCCTCTATCTTCTTGAGCCCCTCCTCCAGCGCCACCTGCTGCTGGGCGGTCTGTATGGTGAGCTGACGGGCATCGTCATAGTTGGCGGTGGAGGTGAAGTGTTTGGCCACCAGATCCGCCTGGCGATGCTCCTCCTTCAGGGCATAGGCATGGCGGGTGCGTGCCACGGCGATCTCCGCCTGCTGGCCGCGATAACTGGTCTGCAGCGCCACCAGATCGGTGCGCACCTTGGCGAGCTCCGCCTCGGCCTTGGTTACCGCCACCTGGAAGGTCTCGGGATCCAGCTCGAACATCAGCTGACCGGCCTTGACCTGCTCGTTCTCATTCACATAGACCTTGGCCACCCGGCCCAGCACCTCGGTACTGATGGGCACCTTGTCCGCCTTCACATAGGCGTTGTCGGTCTCGACATAACGGCCACCCAGCATGTAGATGGCACCTATGCCGAGCAGGGCCAGGGCCGGTACCACCACCAGCAGAAGCAGACGGGTCCGGCGGCGGTTCGTCACCGGCGTTTGGGGAGGGGAAGATTCGGCATTCATAGAAACACTCCACATTCAATGCTGATAAAGATGAGATCAATACTTCGATAGATTGTCGCGCAGGGTCTTGAGGGCGTCGCAGAGGGCGCGGGTGCCCGCCTCCCCCAGCTCACCGATGGCGTGCTGATGCACCACAGCGGAGGCCTGCTTGATCTTCTCGAGATAGGGTTCCGCCCCCTCGGTCAGGAACAGCTGATGGGCACGCCTGTCGTTGGGGTCGTTGCGCCGCTCCACCAGACCGTTGTCGGCCATCTGATCGAGCTGGCGCGCCAGCGTGATGGGCTGGATGTCCAGCCGCTCGGCGAGATCCACCTGGCGTATGCCCTCGCTGCGTGCAATGTGCACCAGAGCCCTGGCCTGGGCCAGGGTGAGGCAGCTTCCCTCTAGCTGCTGCTGGAACTGGCGGCGCATCAGGCGCTGGACGTCGCCGATGAGAAAGCCAAGGGTGTCCGGTTGTTTGTTCATGATATGCAACCCATATAGTAAGCTTTACTTATTATATACAAGGCGTATCCATGTGCAAGCTGGCTCCGGCCGCCGTTTGGGTTCATGCTGGGTGCCACCACCTCAACGGCAGGAGACACGTCATGGATATCAGGATGGAGCGGGACAGCCTGGGGGAGATAGCCGTCCCGGCGGACAGGCTCTGGGGGGCACAGACCCAGCGCTCCCTGCATCACTTCAACATCTCGGGGGAGCGCCAGCCCATGGAGATCATCCATGCCCTGGCCCGCATCAAGTCCGCCTGCGCCAGGGTGAACCACGCCCTGGGGCTGCTCCCCGCCCGCAAGGCCCAGGCCATCATGGCCGCTGCCGACGAGATCCTGCGCGGCCTGCACGACGCCGAGTTTCCCCTGATGGTGTGGCAGACCGGCTCCGGCACCCAGACCAACATGAACCTCAACGAGGTGCTGGCAAACCGGGCCAGCGAACTGCTCGGCGGCCCCCGGGGGGAAGCGCGGCTGGTGCATCCCAACGACGAGGTAAACAAGAGCCAGTCCAGCAACGATGTCTTCCCGAGCGCCATGAACCTGGCGGCGGTCACCGCCATCACGCAGCGGTTGCTGCCGGCCCTCGCTGCCCTGAAGCAGACCCTGGCAGGCAAGGCCGCCGCCTTCGACCACATCGTCAAGATTGGCCGCACCCATTTGCAGGATGCCACTCCCCTCACCCTGGGCCAGGAGATCTCCGGCTGGGTCGCCCAGCTCGAACAGGGGGAGCGCCATCTACGGGCCGCCCTGCCCCATCTGTGCGAGCTGGCGCTCGGCGGCACCGCCGTGGGCACCGGCCTCAACTGCCCTCCAGGCTTTGCCGAGGCGGTGGCCAGAACCCTGGCCGAGCAGACCGGCCTGCCGCTCATCAGCGCCCCCAACAAGTTCGAGGCCCTGGCGGCGAGTGACGCCCAGGTTCACGCCCACGGTGCCCTCAAGACGCTGGCAGCCTCCCTCATGAAGATCGCCAACGACGTACGCTGGCTGGCGAGCGGCCCCCGCAGCGGGCTGGGGGAGCTGCTCATCCCCGAGAACGAGCCCGGATCCTCCATCATGCCCGGCAAGGTCAACCCGACCCAGAGCGAGGCCCTCACCATGCTCTGCGCCCAGGTGATGGGCAACGATGTGGCCATCAACATCGGCGGTGCCAGCGGCAACTTCGAGCTCAACGTGTTCAGGCCCATGATCGCCTACAACGTCCTGCAGAGCGTGCGGCTGCTGGGGGATGGCATGCAGAGCTTCCACGACCACTGCGCCGTCGGCATCACTCCGAACCAGGCCAGGATCGACGATCTGCTCTCCCGCTCCCTGATGCTGGTGACGGCCCTCAACCCCCATATCGGCTATGACAAGGCGGCCGAGATCGCCAAGCGGGCGCACCATCAGGGACTGAGTCTGCGGGAGGCGGCCATTGCCTCGGGCCACCTCAGCGCGGAGCAGTTCGATGCCTGGGTGATCCCCGCTGACATGGTGGGTCGCACGCCATAAGGTAGCTCAACGCACGGCAATCCCATGCCCGGGTGATCCCCGCTGACATGGTGGGCCGCACGCCATAAGGCAGCGCAGCGCACGGCAATCCCATGCCCGGGGCATACCAGCGCAGGTGGCGGGGCGCAGCAAATAGGGACAGTGATGGGCAATAAAGATGAAAAGGGCGCCATGGCGCCCTTTTCATTGCAGATCTGCCGTCAGGTCTTGCTCTGGCAGTTGAACATCCAGTGGGTGCCGAACTTGTCCACCAGGGATCCGAAATAGTCACCCCAGAACATCTCCGCCAGCGGCATCTCCACCCTGCCTCCCTCGGCCAGGGCCGCGAACAGGCGATCGGTCTCGCCTCGGCTGTCCGGCTCCAGGTTGAGGTAGCTGTTGTTGCCCTGCACCAGGGTGAACCCCATGCTGGCCGGAGCATCCGTGCCCATCAGCACGTGTCCCCCAAGGATGGGCAGGGCCACATGCATCACCAGCTCCCCGTCTTCCTCCGACAAAGGGGGCTGGCCCGGGCAACCCGGGGACTCCTTGAACCTGTGGATGGGGCCGCTGAAGTCACCGCCGAACACTTCGCGATAGAAGAGGAAGGCAGCCTCCGTCTCCCGGGCAAAATTGAGATAGGTACTGACACGCGCCATGGGTTTCTCCTTGTCACCGATAGCTGGCCCCTGTGGCCAGCTAACAGCATAGAAGAGCACGGGGCTCTGTCAGGTGGCGATCCGGTCCCCCTCCCCGCATGGGGAGCCGTGATCACAGCCCCACCTCGGCCTAACCTCCAAAAGTGCAACCACATTTGCAAGGGGTTGCACCTCACATCAGCATTCATAAGATGCATTGCCAACCCATTAATAATGTTGTGAAAAGCGGACAAGCGGCGGGCTTGAAAGGAGCCTGATGGAGACCGGATTCATGGAAGAATTCAACAATGTAACCAATACATTAAAATTTCTTGCTTGAAGGTTGCACCTGGTTGCACCATCATCGGCGAAATTTAACCGTCCGGTAATATTGTTACCTTCTAGACACAGGAAGTCCCATGGCCACTACCACCCTCGGCGTCAAACTCGATGAAGCGACCCGCGACCGCCTCAAACAGGCTGCGCAGACCCTGGATCGCACTCCCCACTGGCTGATCAAGCAAGCCATCTTCACCTATCTGGAGCAACTGGATCGCGGTCTGACCCCGCCCGAGCACTCCGGGCTGGCTGCCGCCGCCGGGGAAGAGGCCGTCGAGACCCTGACCGAGCAGGGCATCCAGGTCTTCCTCGAGTTTGCCGAGAGCATTCTGCCCCAGTCCGTGCTGCGGGCCGCCATCACGGGGGCTTATCGCCGCCCCGAGACCGAAGCCGTCCCCATGCTGCTGGAGCAGGCCCGTCTGCCCAAGGAGAAGGCTGACGCGACCCAGAAGCTGGCCATGGGCATCGCCGAGAAGCTGCGCAACCAGAAGAGCGCCAGCGGCCGTCAGGGCCTGGTCCAGGGGCTGCTTCAGGAGTTCTCCCTCTCCTCCCAGGAAGGGGTGGCCCTGATGTGCCTGGCGGAGGCGCTGCTGCGCATCCCCGACAAGGCGACCCGGGATGCCCTCATCCGCGACAAGATAAGCGGCGGCAACTGGAGCCAGCACCTGGGCCAGAGCACCTCATTGTTCGTCAACGCGGCCTCCTGGGGTCTGCTCATCACCGGCAAGCTGGTGGCCACCCACAACGAGGCGGGCATGAACAGCTCCCTCAAGGGACTCATCGGCAAGGGGGGTGAGCCGCTCATCCGCAAGGGCGTCGACATGGCGATGCGCCTGATGGGTGAACAGTTCGTCACCGGCGAGACCATCGCCGAGGCGCTGGCGAACGCAGGCGGCATGGAGAGCAAGGGGTTCCGCTACTCCTACGACATGCTGGGGGAAGCGGCCCTGACCGAGGAGGACGCCAAACGCTATCTGGCCTCCTACGAGCAGGCCATCCACGCCATCGGCAAGGCCTCCCACGGTCGCGGCATCTACGAGGGGCCGGGTATCTCCATCAAGCTCTCCGCCCTGCATCCGCGCTACAGCCGCGCCCAGTACGATCGCGTCATGGAGGAGCTCTACCCCACCTTGCTGGGCCTGACCCAGCTCGCCAGGCAGTATGACATCGGTATCAACATCGACGCCGAGGAGGCCGATCGGCTGGAGATCTCCCTCGATCTGCTGGAGAAGCTCTGCTTCGATCCGTCCCTCGCCGACTGGAACGGCATCGGCTTCGTCATCCAGGCCTACCAGAAGCGCTGCCCCTATGTGATCGACTACGTCATCGATCTCGCCAAGCGCAGCCGTCACCGCCTGATGATCCGTCTGGTGAAGGGCGCCTACTGGGACAGCGAGATCAAGCGCGCCCAGCAGGAAGGGCTGGAAGGCTACCCGGTCTATACTCGCAAGCCCTACACGGACGTCTCCTACCTCGCCTGCGCCCGCAAGCTGCTGGCGGTGCCCGAGGCCATCTATCCCCAGTTCGCCACCCACAACGCCCATTCGTTGTCGGCGATTTACCAGCTCGCCGGTCAGAACTACTACCCGGGCCAGTACGAGTTCCAGTGCCTGCACGGCATGGGTGAACCGCTCTACGAACAGGTGGTCGGCAAGGTGGCCGACGGCAAGCTGGGTCGCCCCTGCCGCATCTATGCACCGGTAGGCAGCCACGAGACCCTGCTCGCCTACCTGGTGCGCCGCCTGCTGGAGAACGGGGCCAACACCTCCTTCGTCAACCGCATCGCGGACAACAACATCTCCCTCTCGGATCTGGTGCAGGATCCGGTGCAGCAGATCGAGCAGATGGCCGCCCGTGAAGGGACCCTGGGTCTGCCCCATCCGCGCATCCCCCTGCCACGGGATCTCTACGGCGAGGCGCGCCCGAACTCCGCAGGTCTGGATCTCGCGAACGAGCACCGCCTGGGGTCACTCTCCGCCGCCCTGCTCGCCAGCACCAACACCGCCTATCAGGCCGTGCCCATGCTGGGTTGCGACACCGAGGCGCCGACCCAGTTCCAGCCCGTGCTCAACCCGGCGGATCACCGCGATGTCGTCGGTCAGGTGAGCGAAGCCACGGTAGCGCTGGTGGACAAGGCGCTCGCCTGCTCCCTCACGAGCGGCCAGATCTGGCAGTCCACCCCGCCAGCCGAGCGGGCCGCCGTGCTGGACAGGGCCGCCGATCTGATGGAATCCGAACTGCAACCCCTGATGGGCCTGCTGGTTCGCGAATCCGGCAAGACCTTCGCCAACGCCATCGCCGAGGTGCGCGAAGCGGTGGACTTCCTGCGCTACTACGCCGCCCAGGCGCGCAACCACTTCGCCAACGACACCCACAGGCCGCTCGGCCCCGTGGTCTGCATCAGCCCCTGGAACTTCCCGCTGGCCATCTTCAGCGGCCAGGTGTGCGCGGCCCTGGCCGCCGGCAATACGGTGCTGGCCAAGCCTGCCGAGCAGACCCCCCTCATCGCGGCACAAGCGGTGCGCATCCTGCTGGAAGCGGGGGTTCCCGCCGGTGCGGTGCAACTGCTGCCGGGCCGTGGTGAGACCGTGGGTGCGGCGCTCATCGCGGACGAACGGGTGCGCGGCGTCATGTTCACCGGCTCCACCGAGGTGGCGGGCATCATCTCCCGCAACCTGGCCGGTCGCCTCGACGCCCAGGGTCGCACCATTCCCCTCATCGCCGAGACCGGCGGCCAGAACGCCATGATCGTCGACTCTTCCGCCTTGACCGAACAGGTGGTGATGGATGTCATCTCCTCGGCGTTCGACAGCGCCGGTCAGCGCTGCTCCGCCCTGCGAGTGCTGTGCGTGCAGGATGACGTGGCGGATCGGGTGATCCGGATGCTCAAGGGCGCCATGGCCGAGTACAAGGTCGGCAGCCCCGAGCACCTCTCCACCGACATCGGTCCCGTCATCGACGCCGAGGCCAAGGCCAACATCGAGCGCCACATCAAGGCCATGGGCGACAAGGGGCGCAAAGTGCACCAGATCGCCCGCACCCAGGGGGATGCCTGCAGCCGCGGCACCTTCGTGCTGCCGACCCTGATCGAGCTCGACAGCCTGGACGAACTGGGACGCGAGGTGTTCGGCCCTGTGCTGCACCTGGTCCGCTACCCGCGCACCCGGCTCGGGGAGTTGCTCGAGCAGATCAACGGCAGCGGTTACGGCCTGACCCTGGGTGTTCATACCCGCATCGACGAGACCATCGCCCAGGTGGTGAACGTGGCCAAGGTGGGCAACCTCTACGTCAACCGCAACATCGTGGGCGCCGTGGTCGGGGTGCAACCCTTCGGTGGGGAAGGGCTTTCCGGCACCGGTCCCAAGGCCGGTGGCCCGCTATACATGTATCGCCTGCTCGGCGCCCGTCCCCAGGAGGCGGTGGCCAACCAGCTGCACCAGGAGTCCGGTGCCCTGCATGCCGAGGCGAAAGCCCCCCTCGTGGCCCTGCGCGACTGGGCAAGCAAGCAGGATCCGGCCCTCGCCGCCCTGTGCGATCACTACGCCGCGCTCTCCCAGAGCGGCCGTACCCAGCTGCTGACCGGCCCCACCGGCGAGCGCAATAGCTACAGCCTGCTGCCACGGGAACGGGTGCTCTGTCTTGCCCAGGAGAAGGCCGACCTGCTGGCCCAGCTGGCCGCCTGTCTGGCGGTCGGCAGCCAGGTGTTGCTGCCGGACGATGCCCAGACACGCTCCCTGCTCTCTTCCCTGCCGACCGAGGTGCGGGATCCCATCGCGCTGGTGGCGGACTGGGCCACGGGAGAGACGGACTTCGATGCCCTGCTGCACCACGGCGACTCGGATCAGTTGCGGGAGGTGAGCAAGCTCGCCGCCGCGCGCCAGGCAGCCCGTAACGGCGCCATCATCGGTGTGCACGGCCTGCATCGCGGCGAGACCGACATCCCGCTGGAGCGCCTGCTCATCGAGCACGCCCTCTCGGTCAACACCGCCGCCGCCGGTGGCAACGCCAGCCTGATGACCATAGGCTAAGCGCCACATAGTGACGGAGACTCAAGCCCCGCCGATGCGGGGCTTGTTCTTTCGTCTCTGGGACACGCCCATGAAAAAGGCCGCCCTTGTCGGGGCGGCCTTTTTGTTCTCCCTTCTCCCCTCGCGGGAGAAGGGTGGGGGATGAGGGGCGACTCGCCTACACGTAATCCATAAACACCCGGGAAGTGAGCTTGGTGATGAGCTCATAGGGAATGGTGCCGATCTGGTCGGCCACCCGCTCTACCGGCAGCCCCTCACCCCAGAGCACCGCCTCGTCGCCGGCCTTGTCGGTGGCGTCGGGGCCGAGATCCACCGTGGTCATGTCCATGGAGACGCGACCCACCAGGGGCACGATGCGGCCATTGACCAGCACTGGCGTGCCGTTGGGGGCCATGCGCGGATAACCGTCGCCATAGCCGATGGCAATCACCCCGAGCCGGGTATCGCGATCCGACACCCAGTTGGCGCCATAACCCACCGGCTCGCCCGCCTTGTGATCCCGCACCGCGATGAGCTGGGTCTTGAGGGTCATCACCGGCTGCAGGTCGTAATCCGCCGCCACCGTATTGGGGAACGGCGAGACGCCATAGAGGATGACGCCGGGGCGCACCCAGTCGCAGTGGGAATCCGGCCAGGCCAGGATGCCTGCCGAGTTGGCCATGGCGCGCTCGCCCAAAAGCGGCGCGGTCAGCTGGCTGAACAAGTCGATCTGCTCGCGGGTGGTGGGTTGCTCCAGCTCATCGGAGCGGCTGAAGTGAGTCATGACGTTGAACGGTTGCACCACGTTCTTGCACTTGGCGAGGCGCTCGATAAAGGCGGGCATCTCCTCGGCCCGTACCCCGAGGCGGTGCATGCCGGTGTCGAGCTTGAGCCAGGCTACCACGGGGGCAGGCAGCTCGGCCTGCTCCAGCGCCTCGAGCTGCTCCCAGGTGTGCACCGCGGTCTGCAGGTTGTTGGCCGCCAGCACCGGCAGGTCGGCGGCGCTGAAGAAGCCTTCCAGCAGCACGATGGGCTTGACCACGGCGCAGGAGCGCAGCATCAGCGCCTCTTCGATGCGGGCCACCGCGTAGGCGTCCGCATCCACCAGGGTGCGGGCGACCGGCAGCAGGCCGTGGCCGTAGGCATTGGCCTTGACCACGGCAATGATCTTGCATTGGAGGGCGTGGCGTTTCACCACGGCGAGGTTGTGGCGCAGGGCCGCTGTATTGATCTGGGCGATAGCCGCTTTCATCTGTTTTCCCTTACGAGGGCATGATAATCAGGCACCGGGTGGTGTCAGCCCTCAAATCTCATCGTCTAAGGCCGGACCGGCAGAATTGTCGAACCGGGAAAACTGTATCTGGATACCGGGAGCAGGCTCCCGACTTAGTAGTCATCATCAAACGCCGGGCCCGCGTAGTTGTCAAAACGCGAGAACTGACCCTGGAAGGTGAGCCGCACTCGTCCTATGGGGCCGTTACGCTGCTTGCCGATGATGATCTCGGCGATCCCCTTGTCGGGACTGTCGTCGTGATAGACCTCGTCGCGGTAGATGAACATGATCAAGTCCGCATCCTGCTCGATAGAGCCGGATTCCCGCAGATCCGAGTTGACCGGGCGCTTGTCGGCCCGCTGTTCCAGGCTTCGGTTCAGCTGGGAGAGCGCCACCACGGGGCACTGCAGCTCTTTCGCCAGCGCCTTGAGGGAGCGGGAGATTTCACCGATTTCCAGAGTACGGTTGTCAGACAGCGCCGGTACCCGCATCAGCTGCAGGTAGTCCACCATGATCATGCTGATGCCGCCGTTGTCCCGCGCCACCCGACGGGCACGGGAGCGCACTTCGGTCGGGGTGAGGCCGGAGGAGTCGTCGATGTACATCTTCCCCTTCTCCAGCAGCAGCCCCATGGTGGAGGAGAGCCGCGCCCAATCCTCGTCGTCGAGCTGGCCGGTCCGCACCTTGGTCTGGTCGATGCGGCCCACCGAGGCGAGCATACGCATGATGATCTGCTCGGAGGGCATCTCGAGGGAGAAGATCAGCACCGGCTTGTCGGCGGTGAGGGCCGCGTGCTCGCACAGGTTCATGGCAAAGGTGGTCTTGCCCATGGAGGGACGGGCGGCGACGATGACCAGATCCGAACGCTGCAGGCCGGCGGTCATCTTGTCCAGATCGTTGTAGCCGGACGACACGCCGGTCACCCCGTTGTGGGGGGTCTTGAACAGCTCTTCAATCTTGTCGACGGTCTGCTCGAGGATGAGCTTCAGGGGCTGGGGGCCCTCGTTGGCGCTGGTGCGCTGCTCGGCGATCTGGAACACCTTGCTCTCGGCAAGATCCAGCAGATCGTTGGAGGTACGGCCCTGGGGCTCGTAGCCCGCTTCGACTATCTCGTTGGCGACCGAGATCATCTCCCGCACCACCGCCCGCTCACGCACGATCTCGGCGTAGGCACTGATGTTGGCGGCACTCGGGGTGTTCTTGGCGATCTCCACCAGATAGGCGAAGCCACCGGCCTCTTCCAGTTGCTCGGAGCGCTCGAGCTCCTCCTGCAGAGTGATGAGGTCGATGGGGTTGCCCGCGTTGGAGAGGCGGGTCATGGCCTGGAAGATCAGGCGGTGCGGGCGGCTGTAGAAATCCTTGTCGATCACCCGTTCGGCGACCCGATCCCAGGCCTCGTTGTCCAGCATCAGGCCGCCCAGTACGGACTGTTCGGCCTCAAAAGAGTGGGGAGGTACTTTCAGCTGTTGTGTCTTGGCGTCTTTTTTCGCCGTCACTTGCTCTGCCATACACATAAAAACCGCAGCGGGAAGGGGACGGGAATTTTACAAAAGAAACCCCGCCATCGCGAGTGCTAATACGTCCCGTCATCGCATCCGGCGACAAGACGGGACCCAGGCCTCGTCAGCGTCATCCACTTCTGCGCCGCAGACCTGCCTCACAGTACGAGAAAGGGCCAGACCAGGGTCTGATCTTTCGTTCTTGCTCTTTGTTTGTTGCGCAGCCTGCGCACCGAGCGACTCGGCCGTCTGTGTTTCATGGGCGCCTCCCCTGTCGGACGACTCAATCTGTTCATGAATAATTCATGCCATCCGTGATAATCATACCCGCAAGCTGCAACACAAAAAGGGACTGGCAGCCTGCCATGCGCCTCGCTGAGCTTGCACAAGCAGAGCATGCCCCCACCTACATGAGAGTGAAAGAGTCAAAATGAAAAAGATGCTGACCCTGTTTGCCCTGATCCTGGCCATTGGCCTTGGGGCACCCATCGCCGAGGCCAAGAAACTTGGTGGCGGCAAATCCTTTGGCAAGAGCTACAAGACGGCTCCGGCCCAGCCTGCGGCCAAGCCGGTTGACACCAAGAACCCGACCGTGGGCGCCCAGGCACCCAAGAAAGGCGGCATGATGGGCGGCCTGCTGGGTGGTCTGCTGGCCGGCGGCCTGTTCGCCTACCTGCTGGGCAGCGGCGCCTTCGAAGGTCTGCAAGGGATGGACTTCCTGCTGATCGCCCTGCTGGCACTGGGCGGTGTCTTCCTGTTCCGAGCCCTGCGCAGGAACAAGGCGGCAGCGGCCCAGCCACAGACGGCCTATGCGGGCTATCAACCGCCCCAGAGCGCGGCCCCCCAGCAGTTCGAGCAGAGCCACAGCGCCCCGCAGGCCACCGGTTTTGCCGACAGCGACGTGCCCTTCCGTCTGCCCCCGGGCTTTGACATGAACGGCTTCCTGGCCGGCGCCCGCGATCACTACCGCACCCTGCAAGAGGCCTGGAACAAGAACGACCTGGAGAAGATCCGCGAGTACGTGAGCCCCGAGCTGTTCGAGCACCTCAAGGCCGAACGCGCCGAGCTCTCCGGTGAGCAGCACACCGAGGTGATGTACGTGGACACCCAGCTGGTCCGTGCCGACTACGGCAGCGACTGGGCCCAGGTGAGCGTGCGCTTCAGCGGCCGCTACATGGACCGTCAGGAGCAGGTCGAGGAGGATATCAAGGAGGTGTGGCACCTCGAGCGTGATCTCGCCAAGGACAATGCCCCCTGGCATATCGTCGGCATCGAGCAGCTCTAAGGTTCAACCGACCCATTTCATCAAGGCGACCTCAGGGTCGCCTTTTTATTGCCCTCAGATCGTGTCATGCCCTATTTCGAGGCAGCTCCCCGTGGCCGGATATATTTCCCGAGAGACGCTGCTGATGACATTGAAAATAAAAAGAGAGGCAGCCATGGCTGCCTCTCTTTTTTATTGGCTCGGGGTGCAGAGATTATTTGCAACCCTCTACCGAGGTGGAGTTGATATAGCTGACCTCGCCGGCCGGCTGATAATCGGCGACCTGAATGGTCTTCTTCGCCGCGATATAATCCTTCAGCACACCGGCATCCACCAGACCGGCATTGATGGTGTCGATCTTCGGATAACCGTCACCACCGGCCGCGCTGAAGCTCGGGATGGAGAAGCTGTAGGTTGCTGCCGGATCGAAGGCCTTGCCGCCGATGGTGGCGATGTCCACACTCTTGGCCTGGCAATCCACCGTCATCTTGATACCGCCGAACTGGGCATAGCCACCGGTATTGGCGGTCTTGGTCGCAACCTGACCCAGGTAGGTCAGCAGCTCGTTGCCGCTCATGGTCGCCTTGTTGACGGTGTTGCCGAACGGATGCACGGTCAGCACGTCACGGTAGCTGATGTCCCCTGCCGCGATGGAGGCACGCACCCCACCGGAGTTGACGATGCCAAAGTCGGTGCTCAGCTTCTCGGCAGTCGCGGTGGTGATGAGACGACCCAGGTTGGTCTGCTTGTTGCGCACGTTGGCGCGTTCACCGTCCAGTACGCCATCGGTGGCACCGATGACCACACCCAGCTCCTGCTGTCCCTTCTCCTGATAGGTGAGCAGGGTGTTGTAGAGCTCGGGATCCTTGACGATCTCTTCCTGAATGAAATCACCGTCCGCATTCTTCAGGTTGACCGGGATCAGATCGTACTGGGTCAGGGTCAGCTTGCCATTCTGATAGTCAAACTGGGCACGACCCACATACTTGCCCCACTCGTGAGCCTGCATGATCCAGGTGCCGTTCTGCTGATCCGGCTGGCAGTCGTCGCCCGGCTTGAAGTCGGCGTACTTGTCCGGGGTACCCGGCTCCATGCAGACTGGGTTCTGGGAGTGACCACCGATGATGGCGTCCAGGGTGCCTGCCGGCAGCGCACGGGCCATTTCCACGTCACCCGGTGCGTTGCTGCCGTGCTGACCATTCTCGTAATGGCCCATGTGGGTGATGGCAAGAACCAGGTTCGCCTCTTTGTTGTCGCGGATCTGCTTGCCGAGATTGGCGGCTTCCGTGGTCGGATCGCGGAACTCCAGGGTCTGGACGTTGTTGGGATCCACCAGCTGGGCGGTGTCCTCTGTGGTCAGACCCAGCACGGCGACTTTGAGGCCGCTTTCCAGCTTGAACACCTTGTAGGGATCGAAGTAGCGCTTGCCGCTCGCCTTGTCATAGATGTTGGCGGAGATCATCGGGAACTGGGCCCACTGGCGCTGTTTCTCGAGGATGGTCAGGGGGTTGTCGAACTCGTGGTTGCCCACCGCCATGGCATCGTAACGGATGCTGTTCATGGCCATGAAGTCCGGCTCTGCATCCTGCAGATCCGACTCTGGCACCCCGGTGTTGACGTCACCGCCGGAGAGCACCAGCACTTCGCTGCCCGCCGCTTTCGCCTCGGCACGCAGCCGCTCGACCAGGGTCTTCTGGGCCGCCATGCCATATTCGCCCTTGTCGTTGTGCCAGAAACGACCGTGGGTATCATTGGTATGCAAAATGGTCAGCTTGCAGACATTTTCGGTGCAGGGGGCGACGCTGTCGTTGCTTGAGGTATTGCAGCCGCTCAATGCGGCAAGCACTGCCAGTGCGATACTTCCTTTGACAAATTTATAATTCATTTCCATATCACCTTGTTATTTTGTTATTGGACGACCCTATCCAGGATCGGGCGGTAATATAACAAACAACATGTGACGGTTTTTCATCGGCGACTCACAAATTCCGCCAAATGTGATCATCCACGCAACCTGTTTCCCCTATTTGGAACAGAGGCACCCCACTCGCAGAGCAATTTCCCCCATGATGGCAGCCCGCCGGTAACGGTTATGGCATACTGCCCGCCAATCAATGCCAAGGAGTGCCTGGAATGGCCAAGTACGACAAAATTTCCCCCGAAACCCAGCAGGAGGCGATGAAGATCGCCCGTGCCAACCAGAAGCCGGGGCAGACCAAGGAGCAAACCCAGCTCATCGCCCAGGGGATCCAGAAGGGCATAGACGAATACAAGAAACAGATGAAGGCGAAGGCCCGCGAGGCCAGCCGCCAGAAGAAACTGCAAGCCAAAGCCAGGCACTCTTCCCAAGAGACGTCGGAAGAGGAGAGCGAAGCCGAGGTCATCGAGCTCACCCGCCAGCACCCGCTGCCCTGGATCCTGCTGGTGCTGAGCTGGCTGGTATTTGCCGTGCTCTGGTTCTGGTTCCGCTGATCCTGCCCAGGCAAACCTTTGCCCTGCGATCCGCTTCACAGCCCGGGCGCGGGGGACTGGTCATTCCCCACCAGGACTGCCTACACTCTGCCCCCCTTGTCAGGAGACCCTCATCATGAACCCGGCCCCGCTCTATCTGCTGGCTCCCCTCGCCCTCTTCCTCGTGACCCTGGTGCTCTATCGCATCTCGCCACTGCGGGCGGTCGCCGCCGGCCATGCCCGCTGGTTTATCCTGCCCGCCTTCACCCTCTTTATCCTGCTCATCGTCATCAATGGCAATGCGGATCCCGCCCTGCGAAGCCCTGCTTTCCACTGGCTGATGCCGGGGTTCGGCTTTGCCCTGAGCCTGTTCCCTGCCCTGCCCAAGGCACTGGTACCGCGCCTGGCTATCAAGGAGGGAGCCTTTGCCGCCCTGGGTCTGATGCTGATGAGCCTTGCCATGGTCTACTGATCGGCAAACGCTGGCGTCACGATGGCGCCAGCCCCCCTTCTTGTACAAAGAATGGCCTTCAGGCATCTTGGTGGGCGGATAACCGGCATGGAGGCCAGATGAACAATCCGCCCGATTTCATGGCGCTGTGGGATTATCAGGATCCCGTTGCCAGCGCCCAGCGTTTTCAAGCACTGCTGCCCGAGGCGCGTGCCACCAACCTGCAATGGGAGCTGGAGCTCCTCACCCAGATAGCCCGCACCCATTCACTGCAACGCCAGTTTGCACAGGCGCACCAGCTGCTCGACGAGATAGAACCCCGCCTCACCGAGGCGACTCCCCGGGCCCGCCTGCGCGCCTTGCTGGAGCGTGGCCGCACCTTCAACTCCGCCGGTGACAAGGCCAGCGCCAAAGCCCTGTTTGAACAGGCCTGGCAACTGGGAGAGCAGCACGAAGAACACTATCTGGCCATCGATGCGGCCCACATGGTGGCCATCGCCGCCCCCTTGGAGGAGCAGAGCCACTGGCACCAGCTGGCGATGACCCTGGCCGAGCGCAGTCACAACAAGCGGGCGCGAGGCTGGCTCGCCACCCTCTACAACAATCAGGGCTGGACCCTGTTCGAGCTGGGTCGCCTCGACGAGGCCATCGCCTGTCAGCAAAAGTGCCTGGCCTGGCACGAGCAGCACAACAACCAGGGCAAAGCCTTTATCGCCCGCTGGAGTCTGGCGCGCCTGAGCCGGGCCCAGGAGCGCCATGAACAGGCCATGGCCGAACTGGCGCAGTTGCGCGACGACATGACCGCCGCAGGCGCCCCCGAGGATGGCTATGTGTTCGAGGAGCTGGGGGAGAATGCACTCGTGCTCAATGATCCCGCGGCGACCGAGTACTTTGCCCGCGCCTGGTTTCTGCTGTCACAGGATGGCTGGTTCACCGCCAACGAGGCAGAACGACTGGCCAGGCTCAAGCTGCTCGCCAAACTCTGATAAGCGTGCGGGGCGACCAATTGGCCGCCCCGCACATCAGCATGTCTGCCCGGGAGCAGAGGTGACGGCTCAGGCCGGACTCGCCTCTTCCCAGCTCTGCTTCTTGCGATAAATCGTGGAAGGGCTTATTTCCAGCAGGGCCGCCGCCTTGGGGATGTTGCCGTCACAACTGGCGATGGCCTGCTCGATGGCCTCCTTCTCCACCTGCCAGAGCGGACGGACCTGCCTGCGAACGACGACGGATTCTGACTGGGGATCCGCGATCCCGACCGCAGGCTCCGGGGCCAGGGTACGCCCCCCGTTGAGGGGAGGTGGCAGGATATCCGGGCTCACCAGCTCGCCATCGTTGAGCACCACTATGTTGCGCACCACGTTTTGCAGCTCGCGCACGTTGCCGGGCCAGGGATAGTCGAGCAGCACCTGCACTGCGTCCGCATCAAAATCCCTGAACCGCTTGTTCTCCTCACCGGCATAACGCAGCAGCAACTCCCGGGCCAGCAGCAGGATGTCCTCTCCCCGCTCCCTCAGGGGGGGCAGCGCCAGCGGGATCACATGCAGGCGGTAGTAAAGGTCTTCACGAAACCGTCCGGCCTTGACCTCCACCAAGGGATCCCGGTTGGTGGCGCAGACAAAGCGCACATCCACCGTCTCCAGCTTGCCGCTGCCGACCCGCTGCAAGGTGCCGGTCTGGATGAAACGCAGCAGCTTGCTCTGCAGGTCGAGATCCATCTCGCAGATCTCGTCGAGGAAGAGGGTACCGCCGTCCGCCAGACTGGCCGCCCCCTTGCGATCCCCTTGGGCACCGGTAAACGACCCCTTCACGTGGCCGAAGATCTCGCTCTCCATCAGGTCATGGGGAATGGCGGCGCAGTTGAGGGCGATGAAGGGCTGATCCCGACGCGGGCTGCACTGGTGGATGGCCTCGGCGCACACCTCCTTGCCGGTGCCGCTCTCGCCAGTGATGAAGACGGTGGCCTTGCTCGGCGCCGCGCTCTCGATGATGCGATAGACCGCCTGCATCGCCATGGAGGCGCCGATGAAACCGGCAAAGGAGCTGCGCTCGAAGTTTTCCCGATACTGGGCCACCAGCGAGCTGAGCTGCTGGTGCTTCAGGGCATTGCGCGCCGTGGCGCACAGGCGCTTGCCATCGAACGGCTTGGTGAGAAAATCGAAGGCCCCGAACCGCATCGCCTCCACCGCCACATCCACCGAGCCGTGAGCGGTGATCACTACCACGGAGCAGGGCAGTTGCCGCTCAGTGATCTGCTGCAAGATGTCCATGCCGGACATGTCGGGCAACTCCAGGTCGAGCAGCACCACAGGGGGCGGGCTTGCCAGCAATTGTGCCAAAGCCTGCTGGCCACAATCTGCCAGCTGCACCTCGTAGCCATCCTGGGCCAGATACTGCTCATAGACGACCGCCAGACTGCGGGTATCTTCCACCAACAGGACACGGGGTTTGCTTTCAGCCACGAGATCCATCCTTGCGCTTGATTTTGTTGTCTATTCTGGGGGCTAGCCGCCACACACTCAAGACGGCCTCATCGCTTTATCCGGGGGATTGCGACAATACACAAGCAAAAACGGCTCCCTGGGGAGCCGTTTTTATGGTGCTTTGAGCTTATTTCTTGGCGTTGTCGCCATCGGCAGCCGGTTTTTCGATGGCCAGCAGCTCTACGTCAAATACCAGCACGGCGTTGGCCGGGATGGAACCTGCACCGTGCTCGCCATAGGCCAGCTTGGACGGCAGGAAGAACTTGAACTTGGAGCCGACCGGCATCAGTTGCACCCCTTCGGTCCAGCCCGGGATCACCTGGTTGAGCGGGAAGGTAGCCGGCTCGCCGCGATCGACGGAGCTGTCAAACTTGGTGCCATCGGTCAGGGTACCGGTGTAGTGTACCTTGACGATGTCGGTGGCCTTCGGCTTGGCGCCGTCACCCATCTTCTCGACCTGATATTGCAGGCCGGACTCGGTGCTCTTCACGCCCTCTTTCTTGGCGTTGGCAGCCAGGAACTCTTCACCCTTCTTCAGGTTTTCCACGGCATCCTTGTCGGCCTTCGCCTTGGTCAGCTCGTTGATCTTGGCGTCGTATTCCTGCAGAACCTTCTGGATCTCCTCGTCGGTCATCTTGGCTTCTTTGCCCAGACCGTCGGTGACACCCTTCAGGATCACGGTGTTGTCCAGCTTGATGCCGAGCTCCTGCTGGCGCTCCAGGGTATTGGCGATATAACGACCCATGGAGAGGCCGATCGCATAGCCGGATTGCTCTTCAAAGCTCTTGGCCTCAGCCTTGGGGGCCTCTGCCGGCTTGCTGGCTTCTGCCTTGACCTCTGCGGTGTTGGTCGCAGCAGGTTTCTCATCTTTTTGGCAAGCAGTCAGACCGACGGCAACCGCCGCAGCCAACAGGGACACCTTCAGAAAATTGTTCATCAGTTTCTCCAAAACTCTAAATACCGCTCTCGGTTCCTTCGTGAAATGAGAGGTTTATCGTGATAAGCGCCTTATACTAACGCCGTGATCGCAGGTAACGAAAGCATGAGACAGGAAAAATGATCAAAAGTGCCATTTATCTCATCGGTATTTGCCTGATGCTGACGGGGTGCGAACAACGCTCACTTCCCAGCCAGCAGATCCACCTCGCCAACCAGGGGCTGCTGAGCGCGGATCTCGCCAGTTCCGGCAAGCTCGCGCTCGTCTCCAGCCTGGGTCAGGGCACTGTGGTGTGGGATCTGGAACAGGGCAAGGAGCGCTGGCGCTGGCGCCAGAGCGAAGACCAGGAGGAGTTCGTCACCCTGACCCGCTTCTCCCCCGATGACAGCCATGCCATCACCGCCACCCAGCACACCTTCGCCATCTGGCGCTTGCAGGATGGCCGCTCCCAGGGCTACTACTCCCTGCCAGAATCCCCCCTGCGCGATGCGGCGATCTCGGCGGATGGCCGCCAGGTGCTCATCGGCCGTGAAGACGGCAAGGCGGAAGTGGTCGACACCCAGACCGGACGCCGGCTGCAATTCCTCGGCCACACCGAACAGGTCAACACTGTGGATCTCTCCCCCAATGGTCGCTATGCCCTCACCGGCGGCAACGATTACAGCGCCTATCTGTGGGATACCCGCACGGGCCAGGTGGTGTGGCGCTTCAACCACGCCGGGCGAGTCGTGATGGCGAGACTGGATCCGTCCGGACGCTTCGCCTTCACCGCAGACAGTCGCCAGGCCAGCATCTGGGATCTCAAAACCGGCAAGGAGCACAGCCGGTTGCAATACGATCACCGCTTCGAGGTCTACACCAGCGCCCGCTTTGCCAACGGCGGCAACTGGCTCATCACCGGCGCCCCCTCCCGCCAGCTCACTCTGTGGCAGGTGAGTGACGGCCAGCCGTTGCAGAGCTGGCGCGTCTCGCCCCATCCCAAGGTGAAACCGCCGAGCGCTGTGGTCTATGGCGTGGCTTTGCGCGACAATGACCACCTCGTCAGTGCCAGCTCCAGTGGCCTGGCTGAAATCTGGACTATCAAGTAAGGACCAAAAGGCCCATGAGTCAGCAACTAAACGAACGCCTCGAAACCCTGGAAAGCCGCCTCGCTTTTGCCGAATACACGGTGGAGCAGCTCAACGACGAGGTCACCACCCAGGGTCGCGAGCTGGACCGGCTCAAACACCAGATCCATCTACTGGTGGATAAATTGCAGAGCGTACAGCCGAGCCAGATCGCCAGCATGGCCGAAGAGACGCCGCCACCGCACTACTGATGAGTGCCAGCCATAAAAAAACCCGCGCCATGCGCGGGTTTTTTTATCATCGGCCAGGCCGTGATCAGTGCTGATGGCCCTTGCCACCACAACCGCCACCACCGCAGCAACCACCGTGACCGTGATCGTCGCCGTGATCGTGTGCATGGTTGTGACCATGGCCGCCACAGCAGCCACCGTGGTCATGATCGTGATCATGGCCGTGATCATGGTCATGACCATGATCGTGACCGCAGCCACCAGCGCCGTGCACATGGCCATGGGCCAGCTCTTCGGCAGTCGCGGCACGCACGTCCTTGATCTCGACCTTGAAGCCCAGGGTCACGCCAGCCAGGGGGTGGTTGCCGTCCACCTTGATGAACTCCTCGGACACCTCGATGACGGTCACCGGGCGGTGGCCGTCGTCGGTCTCGGCCACAAAAGTATCCCCTTCAGACACTTCCATACCGTCGAACAGCTCGCCGGGCACTTCCTGCACCAGATTCTCGTCGTACTCGCCATAGGCCTGGTTCGGCGTCAGGGTGACGTCGAACGCCTCGCCCACGCTGCGACCTTCCAGCTCGGCTTCGAGGCCGGAGACCAGGTAACGGGTACCGTGCAGATACACCAGCGGCTCTTTACCGACAGTGGTGTCGATGACTTCACCGTGTTCGTCGGTGACCGTGTATTCCAGCGTAACCACGCTCAGGGGAGCTACTTTCATGTCAGGGATCCTGCGGATAGAAAAAAACGGGCTCAGAATACCTCAAAAAGGCAGACAAGCATATGGTCGGTCCGGCTTCAGTGTGATGAAAAAGTCATCAACAGCGACCAACCTGACCGGCGTACCATCACCTTGAGGCATGGCACTCACTCGGGACGAAACACCCCAATCACCTGCTCCGCCTCGCGCGTCACCTTGTCCACCTGCTCCTGGGTCTGCACCTGGGTATCCCCGCACTCGACACAGGTCACCTTCTCGACTCCATGCTCCATATACAGCATCATGGTGTCCATCTTGCCGCACGCCGGGCAAACCGCCCCGGCAATGAAGCGTTTTTTACGTCTGGTTTCCATTTTTGTTACCTCCAGGCAGCATCATATCAGGGTTTTTACATGCATCACGCCATCGAATATCAGCATTTTTCCACTTCCTCCCTTCAGGTCGGCCCCCGCAAGCGCTCCCCCATGGGCCAATTGCTGCGCGTCACCCAGGGGGCGGCGCTGCTGAAATTGGGTGCCCATGAGCTGCTGCTGACACCTGGCAGCCACTTCTGGCTCTGTGCCGATGCCCTCGCCGCCTTCACCCCTCTGGCTAGCTGCCAGCATGATCTGCTGGCCTGCTCCGTGCGGGTGCCCCAGCCCGCCCAGGCTGGCTGGTTGCAGGCAAGCCCGTTGATGGACGCACTGCTGGACAGCCTGGCGGCCTGGTCACGCCCCCGCGACTGGCAAGGCCCCTATGGGCAGCGGCTGCAAGTGGTGGGGGATGAGTTGCATGGCTGCACCATCTCGTCACTGGGGGATCAGGCACTGCAAGATGCCTGGCAAGCCCTGGCCAGAGCGCAGCCGGATAGCGTGGCTGCCTGGCAGACCCTGCTGGGCACTCGCGGTCTCGAGGGCCCGGACGCCCGGGCACTGCAGGATCAGTGGCAACTGTTGCAGGGGATTCGCCTGCTGCGAAGCGGCAGCACACCGTCACAGGTGGTGAGCAGGCTGGGTTATCGGGATGAAAGCGCGCTGGCCGAGGCTCATCTGCAATGGCTCGGGGCGCCCCTCTCCCCTCAACCGTCCGCGACCCGATAAGAGAGGCATAAAAGGATGGCAAAAGAAATCCAGTTTTGCGGCTCACCGCCGCTAACAACAAAGGAGTCATTCATGTCACCATCTTTTATGCTGAACACCCGATTGACCGTCACCGACTAGATCAACAGGACATCCGCCATGACGAGCAAGGCCAACCAATCCCAAGGCATGTTGCTGTTCCACCTCTCTGCCAGACAATCTTTCGCCATCGGTACCCTCAAGGTGAAGGAGATCGTGCCCTACACCCAGCTCACCGCCCTGCCACAATCCCATCCCACCGTGCTCGGGGCCGCCAGCATGCGCGGCACCACCATCCCGGTGATCGACATGGCAATGGCCGTGGGCTACCGCCCCATCACCCGGGAGGAGATGCCCCACTGCTTCATCATCATCACCGATTGCCGCCGCACCCTGGTGGGCTTTCTGGTGCGGGGCATCGACAAGATCACCGAGTGCAACTGGCGTGACATCGAACCGCCCCCTCCCTCCTTGGGACAGAACGTCTTCGTCACCGGCGTGACCCGGGTGGGAGATCAGTTGATCCAGTTGCTGGATGTGGAACTCATCCTGTCGCGGGTCTATCCGGACGATCCCAGCCATCTCTACCCCGTGCTGACCGACGTGCAGCGCGAGCGGCTCAAGCCGATGCGGATCCTGCTGGTAGACGACTCCTCTGTCGCCCGTCGCCAGCTCATGGCGGCGCTCGATTACATCAATATCCCCTACGAGGTCTGCACCAACGGACGCGACGCCCTCACCCTGATGCAGACCCGGGTCTCCCAGGGCAAGCGGATCGACATCCTGGTGAGCGATATCGAGATGCCGGGGCTGGATGGTTACGAGCTGGCCTTCGAGGTCCAGAGCGATGCCAAGCTGGCGGGAGCCTACATCATCCTGCACACCTCCCTCTCCAGCGAGATCAGCGTGGAGCGGGCCCATCAGGTCGGCGCCCACGAGGCGCTCACCAAGTTTGAAGCCAACGAACTGATCCAGGCCATGCTGCGCGGCGCCGAGCACCACGATCGTCTGATGGCCTGATGTCGCGGCGAGCCAAGGGCTCGC
>NZ_JBFODF010000043.1:0-118986 GCF_040908165.1 Aeromonas sp. R6-1 | reverse complement strand
GGGCTCGCCGCCCCCTTTTCCTCCCTGCTCTTCCGAGTCGTTGCATGTTGACAGAAAGCCACTTTCACGCCCCCTGGTGGGCCCGCAACCCCCATCTGCAAACCATTTTGCCCAAGTGGCTGCGCCGCTCGCCTGCCCGCTTCATCCAGGAGCGCTTCGAACTTCCGGACGGCGATTTCGTCGATCTGGCCTGGAGCGGCGAACCCGGCCAGGATGAACAACCCCTGGTGGTGGTGTTCCACGGACTGGAGGGGAGCATTCACTCCCACTATGCCAAGGGGCTCTTTGCCCACCTGCAGCGGCAAGGGAACGAGGCGGTGCTGATGCACTTTCGGGGGTGCAGTGGCGAGCCGAACCGGCTGCTGCAGGCCTATCACTCAGGCGCCATCGAGGACGCCCAGGCGGTGATTGCCGAGCTGGGGCGACGTTTTCCTGGCCGCCCCCTGGTCGCCATCGGCTATTCCCTGGGGGGCAACATGCTGGTCAATCTGCTGGCGCGGGCCTGCCCGGCACCATTGAAGGCGGCGGTGGTAGTGTCGGCCCCGCTGCAACTGGCAAGCTGTGCCGATCGGGTCAATCAGGGCTTCTCACGGGTCTATCAGAACTACCTGCTGCGCACCATGCGAACCAACCTGCAAAGCAAGATCCGGCGCCAGAGCGCGGCACGGGCGCGCTGGCAGCCGGCCCAGATCACCCGCATCGCCACACTGAGGGAGTTCGACGAGCTGGTGACGGCACCGCTCCATGGTTTCGAAAGCGCCGATCACTACTACCAGACCTGCTCCGGCCTGGGCCTGCTGGCCCGCATTCCCATCCCGACCCTCATCATTCACGCCGCCGACGATCCCTTCATGACCGATGCCGTCATTCCGGCGGCGGAGCAGCTCTCCCCTCTGGTGCGCTACGAGCTGAGCCGCCAGGGCGGCCACGTGGGCTTCCTGCACGGCTCTCCCTGGCGCCCCCGCTTCTGGCTGGATGAGCGCATCAGCCAGTGGTTGCGGGAACAGACTCAGGGCGCGAACCGGTAACCGTTGCGCCCCTCTTCCTTGGCCTGATAGAGGGCGCCATCGACCCGCTCGAGCAGCATGACGAGGCTCTCCCCGGTTCGCCACTGGGCTATCCCCTGGCTCAGGGTGAGGTGGGGGGAAACGTCGGAATCCTCATGGGGCAGAGCCCTGGCCGCCAGAGTGGCGCGAATGCGCTCCGCCACCTCCTGGCCACCGGCCAGCGTCGTCTCCTGCAGCAACACCACGAACTCCTCTCCCCCGTAGCGCGCCACCAGATCGCCGGGCTCCCGTACACTCTCCTCCAGGCACTCGGCCACCAGGATCAGGCACTCATCCCCCGCCTGATGCCCATAGCGATCGTTGTAGCGCTTGAAGAAATCCACATCGAGCAGGATCACGGTGAGCGGTACATCCTGGGTGGTGCCTTGCGCAATGGCACGCTTGCACGCCTGATCGAAGTGGCGACGGTTGGCTATGCCGGTCAGGGGATCCCGGTTGGCCATGGCATTCATCTTGTTTGCCAGCATCAGGTTGTCGTGTTCCCTTGACACCGCAAGCTCGAACCAGCCGTTGAGCATGCGCCGCCCCGTCTCCAGCACCACCAGCAAGACCCCGACCACGATGGTGTTGACCAGAACAAAGGGCTCAGGACTCCAGGAGGCTCTCACCAACAAGAACAGCAGGGGGACAGAAACCAGTGCGTAAAACAGCCGCACATCGCAATACGCGGCGACGAGACCGGTCAGCAGCAACAGACTGACCATGTTGAAAATGAAACTGAAGCCCCCCTTCAAGTCGACGATCGAGATGGTGTAACCCACCATGGCCCAGGCCAGCCCCCAGGCCAGGGCACAGACGCACAGGGACACCAGCCAGATGGCATGGGGTTGACGGGAGAGCCAGCCCCACCCGAGCGGCAGCAGCAGGCCAACACCTATCATGGCAAAGAGCTGCCATTTGTAGGACCAGGGCAGGTTGCCGACCAGTACCAGGTGTGCATCCCGATAGATGTAGAAGCGGGTCAGCAGAAATACGAGGGCGATGAGATTGATGACCCAGTACCAGCGCAAACCGGCGCTCAGGGCGCGGCGGCGGGCATCGAACAGGTGCTGTTCGAATTGACTGGAGGGTCGGCGTGCGTCAATGGATTGCATGGCACCCCTCGTCCAAAACGAGACAAATCCCTTGCGCTTGCCGACCAGACACCGACAATATCCGCAACCCACTGAGTGAAGATGAAATCATGATTATCCCCTGGCAAGAACTGGAGCCGGACACCCTCACCAACCTGCTCGAACACTTTGTGCTGCAAGAAGGCACCGAATACGGTGAACAGGATGTCAGCCTGACCGACAAGGTCGAAGCAGTCAGGCAACAATTGCTACAAGGTAGCGCCGTGCTTGTCTACAGCGAGCTGCACGAAAGTGTCAATGTCGTCCCAAAGACTCATTTAAGCAAGTCACCCACTGACGACTTCCCCCAAGCGTAGCGCGGTCACGGCTTATCGGGCGGCTCACCCCGCCCTCCCCCTATCCAACTCGCACCATCAGGCCGCATGGCCAGTTCGCCATCCAGAAGCACCTATTCCAACGTACCCAGAGCACAGGGCAGCCCTCGTTCATCGCTATTGCCGGGAAGCGTGGTGGCTGCAGGAGGATGACGGCGCACTTGACCGCACTTTGGGCCACCCCTTATAACGGAACTCCCAAGGAAGAGAGAATTCTATGTCCGCCAAGCATCCCATCATCGCGGTCACCGGTTCGTCCGGTGCCGGTACTTCCACCTCCACCAACGCCTTTCGCTCCATGTTCCACCAGCTTGGATACAAGGCGGCCGTGGTCGAGGGGGACAGTTTTCACCGCTACACCAGGCCCGAGATGGACGTGGCGATCCGCAAGGCCCGGGAGCAGGGGCGGCATATCAGCTACTTCGGCCCGGAGGCCAACGATTTCGGTCTGCTGGAGTCCTTTTTCCAGGAGTATGGCCAGAGCGGCACAGGCCAGTACCGGCGCTATCTGCACAGCTTCGACGAGGCAGTGCCTTTCAACCAGATGCCTGGCACCTTCACCCCCTGGCAGGATCTGCCCGGCGAGACGGATCTGCTGTTCTACGAAGGACTGCATGGCGGCGTGGTCACGGGGGAGCACAACGTGGCGCGGCACGTGGACTTTCTCATCGGCGTGGTGCCCATCGTCAACCTGGAGTGGATCCAGAAGCTCATTCGCGACACCTCGGAGCGCGGCCATTCGCGCGAGGCAGTCACCGACTCCATCGTCCGCTCCATGGACGACTACATCAACTTCATCACCCCGCAGTTCTCCCGCACCCACATCAACTTCCAGCGGGTGCCGACCGTCGATACTTCCAACCCCTTCAGCGCCAAGGTGATACCCAGCCTGGACGAGAGTATGCTGGTGATCAGGTTTCGGGGCATCAAGCAGGTGGACTTCCCCTACCTGCTGTCGATGATAGACGGCGCCTTCATGTCCAGGATGAACACCATCGTCGTGCCGGGTGGCAAGATGGGCTTTGCAATGGAACTGATCCTGCGCCCCCTGATCCAGCAACTGATCGAAACGGGCAAGATCACCTGAGCCAAGGAGCTTAATGATGCGCGCTGCACTTCTCTCATTCACGCTGGCAACCCTGCTGGGCGGTTGCAGCTCCGGCCCCGCCGCACCCACGGTCGAAACGGGCACCATGGTGGTTCGCCCGGCGGAGCATTGGACCTACGGGACGACACCACGCTATGCGCTGGCCGAACAATTCCAGTATGCGGGCAACAGCGCCGCGTCCTGGCTCGAGCCGGTACAGCAGGCCGTCATCCGGCAACTGGACGGCAAAGGCTGGCGCAGCGTTCCCCTGGATGAGGCCGACGTCTGGGTCGCCATCGGGGTAGCTGGCAGCCAGGACATGAGCGATGGCGAGATCTTCTCCCGCCTCGGCATGACACCGGGCCTGAACGCCGCCGCCAATGCCCGCAAGGGGACCCTGGCCGTCGTGCTGCTCGACGGGCATAGCCAGAAAGCGGTGTGGAGCAGCGCCATCCAGCTCGCCAGCGACGTGCCTGTCGCAGAGGAGGCCCGTGGCCAGCTTAGCCAGCAACTGGCCGCCCAGTTGCTGGGCTCGCTACCGTCAGACTGATGTCTCTTTCAACAAAAACGGCCTGCTTCACGCAGGCCGTTTTCCATGCACGCCGTGACGGCATCAGGGTCACTTCAACTCGCAGGTCAGCTGGGTCACACCGCTCTTGACCAGGGTGGCCTGCTTGTCCTGACGGGAGAAGGTAGTCACCCCATCGGAATAGCTGGCAGTCTCTTTGGGCGACTCGATGCGCCCCAGCTTGTGATAGACACCGGCATAAGGGAACTGCACCATGTCGGCCTGGGCATCATAGGTGATGGCCAGCAACTCTTCCCCGCACTGATACTGGCTGTATTGATACTGGGTCGGCTGCGGCATGCTGCAGGCGGCCAGACCGAACAGGGGAAGCAACATCATCATTTTTTTCATCGCACTTTCCTTATGTCATGGCGTTATCGACGGGACAAACTATAGCGGTCAACCCTCAAGAATTTGATAACTATGGGTAATTTCTACCGCTTTTTCCAACATCAGGGAAACTGAACAATATTTTTCCATGGACAGATCCACCGCACGGGCGACCTGCTTCTCCGCCAGCCCCTTGCCGGTCACCACGAACTTGAGGTGGATCTGCTCAAATACCCGGGGAACGGTATCGGCGCGGGTCCCTTCCAGTTCGACATGGCAGGCGGTCACTGACTGACGGGCCTTCTCCAGAATGGAGACCACATCGATGGAGCTGCAACCGCCGACAGCCAGCAGGATCATCTCCATCGGGCTGGCACCTTCACCCGGGTTGGCGCCATCCAGGGTCACCTGATGACCGGACTCGCTCTCCCCCACAAACTTCATGCCTTCCACCCAGCTGACCTTGGCTTTCATCTCTCACTTTCCTCTCAATGACGACGGTTCTAACGCCCATAGCATACCTCAAGCCGGGGTCGAGTGGCACATGCGCCAGGATCTTGCCCGTTCCCGACGATAAAGCCCCGTTTTGCGGCGACAAGCCTCTCCTGCGAAACGGACGACGACCCAAAGGGAAATAGATCGAAATCAACATCCGACCTCCTCTTCTTGCCTAGAATGCCCCGGACGACGTAGCAGATGGCGGCTCACCGGTGGACGGCAAAACCCCAAAGCCTTGTCAGCACAGGCAAAGGCTCTTATTCTACTGCGACCAAAGAGTAAGGAATGGCAAGCTTGGCAACTTGCCTGGACGCACAGTCCATAAAAATGACACTACAGAGGAAGTCTCATGATCATTGGCAAACCGCAAAGCGATCCCACCCTTGAGTGGTTCTTGTCGCATTGCCACATTCATAAGTATCCCGCCAAGAGCACCCTGATCCACGCCGGTGAAAAAGCGGAAACCCTCTACTACATCGTCAAGGGCACCGTCGCCGTCCTGATCAAGGATGACGAAGGCAAGGAGATGATCCTCTCCTACCTGAATCAGGGGGATTTCCTGGGCGAGATGGGGATGTTCGAAGAGAACGAGAATCCGGAGCGTTCCGCCTGGGTGCGTGCCAAAGGCGCCTGTGAAGTCGCCGAGATCTCCTACAAGAAGTTCCGCCAGCTGATCCAGGTCAACCCGGACATTCTGATGCGTCTATCCGGTCAAATGGCCAAGCGCCTGCAGCACACCAGCCAGAAGGTCGGCAACCTCGCCTTCCTGGACGTGACCGGCCGCATTGCCCAGACCCTGCTCAACCTGGCCAAACAGCCGGATGCCATGACCCACCCGGATGGCATGCAGATCAAGATCACCCGCCAGGAGATCGGCCAGATCGTCGGCTGCTCCCGTGAAACCGTCGGTCGCATCCTCAAGATGCTGGAAGAGCAGGAGCTCATCTCCGCCCACGGCAAGACCATAGTGGTGTTTGGTACCCGCTGACCGGGTTCCGCCGACGGCGCCCGCACAGCGCCGTTGGATAAAAAGGCTGCCCATGGCAGCCTTTTCCGATCCTCTCCCCTATAATCCCGAACGCCCCGCCGTCATGGCCTTCGCCAAGAGAACTCCTATGCACCTTCAATGCCCCCTTTGCCGCAGCCCCCTGCACCTTCATGCCGCCTCCCGCGGGGTCTATTGCGACAACAAGCACCACTTCGATCCCGCACCGGAAGGCTATCTGGACCTCATCCCCGGCAAGAAGAACCCCAAGGACAGCGACAGCCGGGCCCTGCTGCGCGCCAAGCGCCGCTTCCTGGAACAAGGCCACCAGCTGCCTCTGGTGGACGCCATGGCGAACCTGCTCGCTCCTCTTGGCGAGCGCGAGCTTGTCCACCTCGGCTGTGGCGAGGGGTACTACTGCCGTGCCCTGGCTGAGCGGCTGCCCGGCTGGCAGGTCGGCGGTTTCGATCTGGCCAAGAATGCCATCTTCGCCGCCAACAAGGCGCAACCGGAAGGCCAGTTCGTCATCGCCGACCCGGCGCGCGCCCCGCTGCTGCCTGGCACGGCCCAGGTGCTGCTGGTCAACGACCTCAAGGTCAAGACGGAACTCCTGGTCAGCTGGCTGGCGCCGGGCGGCTATCTGCTCCACGTGCAGCCAGGCCCTCGCCATCAGTGGCAATTGCGCGTCAGCCTCAATCCGGTGAGCATGGAACATCCCCTGAGCTGGCCCGCCTTCACCGGGCTTGTCAATGTTGCCCAGCAACGCGCCCAGTTCAGTACGGCGCTGGATCAGGGCCTGCGCGAGCACATTCTGGAGACCAGCCGCCTCGGCTGGCGTGCCAGCGGCGAGCAGCGCCATGCCTTCACCCACCAGGGGCCCGACGCCCTCGAGCAGGATCTGCTGCTCAGCCTGTGGCAAAAACCGCTGTGAACCGGTGACATACCATGAAAAAAGGCCCTGACGGGCCTTTTTGACAAAGCGAGTGCGCCTTTCCCCTGACAGGGAAGAGACACCCGACCACGCAACAAGACAAAAATGGGGCCCTCGGCCCCATTTTTCATCACGGCAGATCAGTTGCAGCTCGCCGCGCCCTGATCGACCCAGACGGCGGCCTTGCCGGGCTCATCGCCCTTGGTCCAGTACTGGGCCTTCCACTTGCGGCCGTTGTGGCTGGTGACATCACCACCGTTGTAGACCACTCCGGCATCCCAACCCAGTTGCACCTGGCTCACCAGTTTCCACTGATCGGCGGTGCGGCTCGGCTCGTTGCCCTGGGTCCAATACTTGGCCTGCCACACCAGTTGCTTGTGGCTCACCTTGTCATTGGTGTTGTAGACGGTACCTGCACTCCAGGCCGGGTGGTTGGCTGCATCCGGATCGCTGGCCTCGCAGCCACCACCTGTACTGGCCGGCTTGACGGTCAGGCGGGTAACGGCTGTGGCATCCAGCGCCCCGTCGGTGACCACCAGGGTCAGATCGTAGGCCGTGTCACTGGCCACGTTCGAGCCCGTGACCACCAGGGTCGCGCTGTCCAGACCGGTGGCGCTAAGACCGGCCGGCACTGTCCACTGATAGCTCAGGGCATCACCATTGGGATCGGAAGCGGTGGCCTTGATGCTCACCTGCTTGCCGGCCTCGACGGCCGCACTGGCCGGTACGCTGACCACGGGGGGCAGGTTCGGCTGCGGCGCCTTGTTGGTGACCACCACCTGATCCTTGGCCGAGAGCCCCTGATCGTCGGTCACGGTCAGCTCGAACACCAGATTGATGTCGCTGCTGACGGCATCCAGTACCACACGGGCCTTGGCCTGGGTGGCATCCAGCAGGCTGGCCTGGGGTCCGGAGACCTGTTTCCAGCTGTAGGTCAGCGCCCCGTTTTCCGGATCGTGGGAGGCACTGCCGTTGAGGGTCACCTCGGCCGGGCCGGTGGCACTCAGATCGCTGCCGGCATTGGCAACCGGCGGCTTGTTGACCGGCGGCAGCGTACCCTCGCCGTGGCCCAGCCCCTCGTGCATGGCGTTGAGGATGTCGCCGTTGTCCGCATCAATTTCCCAGGCGAACAGACCGCCAAGCTGGTTCGCCAGCACGTACTGCCCCTTGGCCTTGACCGAGCGGTCGTTGTCGAAGGTAATGAGGTCACCACTGCTGGCGTTGAAGACATAGGGGGCCTCGGCCGACTCGTCATAGCCCTGCTCCCAGCCTGCGCCCATGCGGTTGTTGACGATGTCGCGGTAATCCACCACGCCATTTTCCCAGGTACCGCTCACCGGTCCGGTGGCGGTGCCGGTGAAGGGGTTGCCGGCCTGGTAGTTCTTCACTCCGGTCCAGCCACGGCCATACATGGCCGCCCCCACCACTATCTTGCCCGGTGTCACCCCCTGACCCAGCAGCGCCTTGACGCCCTTGTCGGTGGTGTACTTGGTGGCCGGATCCCAGCTGGAGGCAAAGAGGTTGGTCTGGTGGGCCAGATTCGTCAGGTCGAAGGCGCCGCTGAAGTCGTAGCTCATCAGGAAGATGTGGTCCATGTACTGCTGGGCCGCCTGATAATCCACCTTGGCGATCTTGTCACCGCCGGCGCTGATGGCCGAGGTCAGCTCATACTGGCGGCCGGTCTCGGCTTCCAGTTCATCGAGCATGGCTCGCATCTCCTGCATCAGCACCACATAGGTAGCGCCGTCATTCGGGCCGCCCAGGCTGGGGTTGGCCCCCTGTCCGCCCGGAAACTCCCAGTCGATGTCCACGCCGTCGAAGAATTTCCAGGTCTGCAGGAACTCTTTGACCGAGGCGACGAAGGTATCGCGCTTGGTCTTGTCACCCAGGAAATAGAAGGGATCGGAGAGAGTCCATCCGCCGACAGACGGCAGGATCTTGAGGTCCGGGTGCGCCTGCTTGAGGGCCATCAGGTTGCCGAAGTTGCCCTTGTAAGGCTCATCCCAGGCGCTGAGGTTGCCCTGGGACATCTGGATCGCCGCCCAGGGATCATGGATGGAGACCTTGAAGTCTTCGCGGCCCGCACAGGAGCGCTGCAACGCCTCGAAGCTGCCCGAGATCTCTTTGAGGCTGTCGTTGATGCCGTTGCCACCGCAGATGGGGGTGAAGCCGTAGAGGATATGGGTCAGGTTCTGGGCCGGGATCTTGTCCACGGTGAACTTGCGACCATAGACACCCCACTCCACATAGTAGGCCCCCACCACCTTGCCGGACTTGTTGGCGTAGGGCTTGTTGTTCTCCTGCAGCGGCGCATTGAGCGGCGCCAGGTGGCTACCGTCGGTATCGGCGACCATCAGCTCCTTCTTGTCGGAGAGAGTGCAGCCATCGGCGTTGCACAGGGCCACCTGCATCTGGTAACGCCCCCCTTTGGTGACCTTGAAGTTTGCGGTACCCGCGGCGGAGGCCGGGCCTGACCACACCTCCTTGCCGTCGAGCAGTACCTTGGCGGTCTGTCCGACGTCACCGGACCAGAGGTTCCATGTCACGCTGACGGGAGCGCCATCCTTGTGGACGGTCACCAGCTGGTTGTAGGCCGAAGCGGCCTGATTGACTTCAACGATGGCAAACTTGGTGGGGCCGGAGCCAATGGTGGGTTTGCCCGGGGCAGCGGCGAAGGCGGAGGTAGTGCAAAGCCCCCCGACCAGAAGCGCCAGCAGGGAAAGTTTTGGACTTAACATATTTGAACTTCCTTATTTCGTTATTGGAATTAACAACGAAAAAGGCAACGCAACCTGCCAGGTAACGCAGACAACATCGCAACCATGGCTTGGCCCATGGACGATACAACCTGTGGTGGCCCCGCTATCCTAGGTACGCAGACCCTTAGACCGGAAGCTTTGCGTCCCGGACTTTCATCCGGTTTGCCTTTTTGCACAACTTGATTTGCGACAAAAATAATCGCCGAATGACTATAGAGGAGAGTCGCTCGGCCGCCACCTGCCAAAAGTGACACCCAGCAAGACTCAATTATCACCAATCGCGGCAAATGGCGACGAAATAGGTACCATCATCGGCGATCATGACGCCTGGGTGGCATCCAGAAAACGTTCAGCCAATGCTCGATTCTGTGAGACCAGTCACTGAACCGGCATCAGCAGGCTGTTCATCAGGGCGCGCAGCTTGAGAGGTTTGACCGGTTTGCTCACGTAGCCAAAGCCGTGCTCACGGATCTGTGCCTGCAACTCGCTCTTGCGATCCGCACTGATGATGATGCCGCCGATACCGTTGCCGTGGGCCAGCCTGATCATGTGCAGCGCCTGCAACCCGGTCTTGCCGTCATCCAGGTGATAATCCGACAGCACCAGCGCAGGCAGGAAGCCGCCGCCGATGATCTCCTCCGCCTGCTCCAGGCTCTGGGCACAGCGCACCTCGCAGCCCCAGCGTCCCAGCAGCGAGGCCATGGCGATGAGGATATCCTCCTCGTTGTCGATGCAGAGGATCCTGACCCCTTCCAGCTGGCTGTCTCGCAGGGCCGGGGTCGTCACCTGGCTGGGGATGACGGGCCGGGTCGCGAGGTTCAGGGTGATGGCAAAGACGGACCCCGCTCCGGGCCAGCTGCGCAGGGAGAGCTGATGACCCAGCACCAGCGAAATGCCGCGGGCGATGGCGAGCCCGAGGCCAAGCCCCTGCTCCCTGGCGGTGCGGGAGTGATCGAGGCGGGAAAACTCGTCGAAGATCGCCTCCTGCTTGCCCTCCGGGATGCCGGGGCCGTTATCCCACACCTCGATGCGCACCTTCTCCCCCATGCGGCGACAGCCAAGCAGCACCCGACCGCCGGGGTTGTAGCGAAATGCGTTGGTGAGGAAGTTCTGCAACACCCGCCGCAGCAAGCGCACATCGCTGTAGACCGCAAGGCGGCTCTCCACCACGGAGAACTGGATCCCACCGGCCTGGGCCAGCACGCCGAATTCCGCCTTGAGATTGTCCAGCACATCGCTCAGGGCGAAATCGAGCTTCTTCGCCTTGAACTTGCCCGCCTCGAGGCGCGAGATGTCCAGCAGATCCGTGATGAGATCCTCGGTCGCCCCCAGGGCGTCGTCGATGTGGCGAGCGATGCGAGCCGGTTCGTCCTCCGGGGGCAGCATCTCCAGCAAGGAGGAGGTGAAGAGCTTGGCCGCGTTCAGCGGCTGGGTCAGGTCGTGGCTCACCGCCGCCAGGAACCGGCTCTTGGACTGATTTGCCCTCTCCACCTGCTGGTTTACCAGCAGCAGTTGGCGGTTGAGTTCGGAGAGCTCGTGGGTGCGCTCGGCCACCCGCGCCTCCAGGTGCTCGTTCGCTTCCCGCAGCACCCGCTCCGCCGCCCTGAACGGGGTGATATCGGTGAAGGTCATGACAAAGCCCCCCGCAGGCATGGGGTTGCCCTGCATCTCGATGACCCGGCCATCGGGACGCTCCCGCGCCGAGACATGGGGGCTACCACGCTTCATGAAGGCAACCCGCCGCGCCACCTGGGCCTCGATGTCTCCCTGGCCGCACAGCCCCTGTCCGGCGTTGTAGCGGATGATCTCCTCGATGGAACGGCCCACCTGAATGAGACCGGGGGGATAGGAGAACAGCTCGATGTAGCGTCGGTTCCAGGCCACCAGCCTGAGCTCCCTGTCCACCACGGAGATCCCCTGGCCCATGTGTTCGATTGCCCCCTGCAACAGGCCGCGGTTGAAGCGGAACATGTCGGAGGCCTCGTCCACTATGGTGGCGATCTCCTCGAGCTGCATGTTGCGTCCCTGCAGGGCAGAGGCCAGCACCAGGCGGGCGGACGAGGTACCGAATACCCCCGCCAGCAGTCGCTCCGTGTGGGCGATGAGCTCCGCCGAGGCCTGCATCTGGGGCGCCAGGGTGCCTCCCCGTTCGCCCGCGAAGCGGCCGAAGGCCCGCTTGACGCGGCTGGAACCGACGAAGCGGGCCGCCAGCATCTCCAGCTCCTTCACCGAGACCCGCGCATGATAGAGCGCCGAGGTATCCCGGCTCGTCTTGCCGACGAAGTTGGCGGCCTGCAGCCGCTCACTCACCGCCGCCCGTGACAGCAGGGAGCCCGCCACATAGCCGGCGAGGTTGAGCAGAAGACTCAGGAAGAGGCACCAGGCCCCCAGACTCAGATCCCGCACCGCCGGCCAGTCTGGGGGCGCCAGCAGGGCTTCGAGGGGGGAGCCAGCCAGCAGTCCGCTCTCCGCCAGCAGGGTCACGAACCAGAGGCTGACCCCGAGGGCGAGCCCGAGATAGACGCCCTTGCGATTGCCATGACGCCAGTACAGGCCGAGCAGCAGGGCCGGTGCGAACTGGGCCACGGCCCCGAACGAGAGATAGCCGATGCGCGACAGACTGGTGAGATCCCCGAGCCAGAGATAGAGCGCCCAGGCCGCCAGCAAAATCAGCAAGATGGCCCCCCGACGCACCTGCAGCAGCAACCGCATCAGGCGCTCATCCCGCCCCTGTTGCCAGACCCGGCGCAGCAGGACCGGCAACACCAGATCGTTGCTGACCATGATGGCCAGAGCGATGGTGCAGACGATCACCATGCCGGTGGCCGCCGAGGTGCCGCCGAGGAAGGCCAGCATCGCCATGCCGTCGTAGCCGAGCGACATGGGGAGGCTTATCACATAGGTGTCCGAGGCCATGTCTGCCCCGACCCACTGCTTGCCTGCCAGCGCCAGCGGCCAGATGAAGAGCCCCATCAGGAAGAGATAGAGGGGAAAGATCCAGCGGGCCCAGTGCAGATCCTGCCCCTGGTTGTTCTCCACCACGGTCACGTGAAACTGGCGCGGCAGGCAGATGACGGCGCACATGGCGATCAGGGTGTAGATGGCGAGCTCCAGCAGGCCGCCCGGCGTCACCGCCACCACCGCATCGAGGAAGTCGCCCGCCACCAGGGTACGCGCCTCGCTCGGTCTGGCGATGATGAGCCAGAGCGCAAAGCCCCCCACCGCCATGAAGGCGAGCAGCTTGACCACGGACTCGAAGGCGATGGCCACCACCATGCCCCTGTGGTGCTCGGTGGCATCCAGGTTGCGGGTGCCGAACAGAATGCTGAACAGGGCCAGCAGCAGGGTGACCCCCAGCGCCAGCTCCGCCATGTTGCTGGTGGGGCTGACCCCCGTGCTGTTGGCCATCAGCAGATCGAGCCCGGTGACGATCGCCTTGAGCTGCAGCACCAGGTAGGGAAGTATCCCCATGACGGCGATGAGGCTGATCACCATGGCCAGGCGCTGGGACTTGCCATAACGGGCGGCAATGAAATCAGCGATGGAGGTGATGTGCTCACGCTTGGCCACCAGGATGAGGCGGGCCAGCAGGCGCCAGCCAAACAGGAACACCAGCATGGGGCCCAGGTAGATGGGCACCGGTGACCAGGGGGATTCGCTGGCCTGGCCCACGGTGCCGAAGAAGGTCCAGGAGGTACAATAGACCGCCAGCGACAGGCTGTAGAGCAGAGGCTGCCCCTTGGGGCGACGGCGCTTGTTCTTGTCCGCCACATAGGCGATGAGGAACAGCAAGCCCAGATAGGCGAGCGACAACCCGATCAGCAGCCATCCTTGGTGCATCTCTCTACTTCCCTTTTCCAGATAAGTCGGAGGCCTGCCGCGCCAGAGACCGGCAGACCAGTGTCATCGGCCCTGTTCAGGGCTCTCTTCGCGCAGCCGCAATACGAAGACCGGCAGCACTACCAGCACCATGATAAAGAAGATGCCGCCTCCCAGCGGCTCGAACAGCACGCCGCAGATCGCCATCAGAGCCGCCACCGTCATGCCAAGACCCAGGGCCGCATAGAGCGCCTGGGTGGGGATCTGCTGCTCCGCGGGCAACTGGCGGGTCATGAAGCGGATGGCGCCGAGGTGACTGACGCAGAAGGTGACCCCGTGCAGCAGCTGGCCGAGCACCAGCACCGCCAGGTCGGTAGAACTACCGAGCAGCACCCAGCGCACCACACAGCCAAGGGCCCCCACCAGAAACAGGGTCTGGGCGCCGAAGCGCTGGAGGAAACGCTTGTCCGCGGCGAACATGGCGATCTCCGCCACCACTCCCAGAGCCCAGAGATACCCGATCAGGGTGCCGCTGTAGCCAGCGCTCTTCCAGTAGATGGCGCTGAAACCGTAGTAGGCCGCGTGGCTCCCCTGCAGCAGGGCGGTGATGAGCAGGAAGCGGCGCACCGGGGCCGACCTGAGCGTGACGAGCAGCGAGGCCTTGGCCCGCTCCCCTTGCAGCTCCCGGGGGGCGGGTCGCAGCGGCAGCAGGCTGAGCCCCAGCATGATCAGCAGCCCGGCCACCATGGTGTGCAGCACCCAGTCGCTGCCAAAGTTGCCCACCAGAGCCCCCACCAGGGTGGAGGCGACGATAAAGGCAAAGGAGCCGCACAGCCGCACCTTGCCGTAGTCGAGGTGGGTCTGAACCACCATGCGGGTGGCAAGCGCCTCTCCCATGGGCATCAGGGTCGGGTAGATGAAGTTGGCCGCCAGGGTCAGCACCACCAGCCACCAGAGGCTGTGGCCCAGATAGAAACCGAGGAAGGCCAGCAGACTCAGCAGACAGAGCAGCCGGGTGACGGGCAGCAACTGGCCGGCCCCCTTGACTCGCCCCATCACCATCAGGTTGCCGGCAAAGCGGATGGCCATGCCCACCCCCAGCAACAGCCCTATCTGTTCAGTACTCACCCCGATGCCTTCCAGCCAGAGCGACCAGAACGGCAGGTAGGCGCCATAAACGAAGTAGAAGGCGCCAAAAAACAGGGCTAACCAGGAGAACGCGGGCATAGAGGCTCGGGCTGCATGACAAGGGGCACAAATGATAACCGATTTCGGGACGGGGATCCCCAGGCGGCATGACAGATAAAAACCATAAATATCAATAAAGTTGAACCTTTGTCACATCCCCCTGTCTATTGGGTAACACCGCTTCCTGATGAGTGTTGCAATCCTTCCACCCGCCCCTGGCGGGTTTCTTTTTTGCAGACGCCGACCTTCATGACAAAAGGGGCCCGAGGGCCCCTTTTCCTTCATGCTGGTCGACGACCATCAGAACACGTACTTGACCCGTGCACTGAGGTTGCGGCCAGGCTCGGTCTGCTTGCTGGTATCTGCGGTGGCGGCAAGGCCGGTGATGCTCTCGTAGCTCACGTACTCCTTGTCAAACAGGTTGAACACCCCCACGTTGAGCTGCAGGTCCTGCACCGGCTTGAACTGGGCATAGAGATCCACCACGCCCCAACCTGCGCTCTTGATGTTGTCGTTGCCTCGCGCATCCTTGCCCACCTTGTCCATGTCGTCGGCAAAGCGCAATGCGGTGTTGATGTTCCAGTTCGGCTGCTCCAGACGCACACCGACACTGCCGTTCAGGGGGCTCAGGCTGTTGATGTAGTTGCCCTCGCCATCCTTGCCCTCGATGTAGGCCAGGTTGCCCCAGACGTTGACCAGCTCGTTCAACCAGTAGTCCGCCTTGGCCTCGGCCCCCTTGGTGGTCGCCTTGTCCAGGTTCTGGTACTGATAGAGGGCGGTACGGCCTTCGGTGCCCACGGCCGTCAGCTCGATGAAGTCGTCGAACTTGTTGTAGAAGGTGGCCACTTCATAGCTGAACCCGCCACGGCTGCCGCGCACCCCCAGATCGATGCCGTCGCTGCTCTCTGGCTTGAGGTTCGGGTTGGGCTCGATGCGATAGCCATACGCCTGGTGGTTCAGGGTGGAGAAGGCGTTGTCATACATGGGCGCCTTGAAGCCGTGGCTGTACTGGGCGAACAGGTTCGCTGCCTCGTGCGCCTTGAACACCAGCCCCAGCTTGGGAGAGAACTCCCCTTCGGAGATCTTCTTCATGTTCTCGCCCGTGTAGGCGGGATCCTCGTCCGGGGTCATCTTGTAGTAGTCGTAACGCACGCCCGGGGTCAGCACCCAACGCTCGCCGAACTTGATCTCGTCAAAGGCCCAGAGCGCACTGCGCTCGCTGGTGGTGGAGGGGAAGCTCAGCTCGTTGTAGCCGACGAAGTCACCCGGAACGGTCGGCCCCTTGAAGCGGGTGCGCTCGTTGTCGGTGTGCTCGTATTCCAGGCCCCAGGCCAGACGCTGGCTGGCGAGCGCCTTGTTGAACTTCACCTGGGCGCCCAGGCTCTCCTGCTCGAAACCGTTGTGATCCAGGGAGTTCTTGGTCACATAGGGGTTGCCCGGCATGACCGGATACTTGGACGAAGCGTACTGATCCAGGGTCTGCTTGGCGCGGCTGTAGTAGATCTTGCTGTCCACGCGATCCGCCCAGAGGGCGTTCAGGGCGAGGCCATGATCCAGTACCAGGGAGAGGTTGTCGGTCTCCTTGTCGGTAATGGGCTGGTTGAAGACGGAGCCCGCCTTGGTCAGATCGATGGCATCCGGATCCTGCCCCTCGGTGAAGTAATCCACCGTCAGTTTCAGGAACTGATCATCGGAGAGATTCCACTTGCTCTTGAACAGCACGGCCTGGCTGACGATGTCGAACTCGTTCTTGTCGCCGTCATAATTCTGGGTGACACCGCCATCGCGCCAGGTGTAGCGCAGCAGGTTCTCGACTTCCCCGGTGCGCAGCGCCCCCGTGATGCCGGCCATTCTCTGGTGGCTGCTGGAGGCATAACCCGTGGTCGCATCCAGATAGCTGTCGCGGCCCTTGAGGAAGTCGCCAGCATCCTTGGTGGTGATGGCAATGACGCCTCCCAGAGCATCGGAACCGTAAGCAGCGGAGGCCGGCCCTTTGGCCACTTCCACCTGCTTGATCATGTCGGTGTCGAAGTAGGTCTGACCCACGCCGCCATTCTTGTAGGCATCGTTCAGGCGCACACCGTCCTGCACCACCTTGACCCGGTTTTCGCTCATGCCGCGAATGGTGAAGGTCTGGGCATCTCCTGCGCCTCCCTGCACGCTCACCCCGGGCTCATAGCGGAACAGATCGGCGACGTTGCTGACGACCTGCTCTTCAATCTGCGCCGAGGTAATGACGGCGATGGGACCGGAAACATCTTCCAGCTTCTGTTCCATCCGTGAGCCGCTGACGACCATGACTTCATCGGCTTTCTTGTCTGCGGCGAAAGCGGGGGAGATCAGCCCGGCCGCCACGGCGAGGGCTATCAGGGAGGGGGTGTTGTTGTGCGCCACTGCAAAGTCCTTATTGAGAATTATTATCAAGCGGAAGGCATATTACCCCGGCAGAGACAAAGATCAATAATAAAGTGAATCATTCTCATTTCACTTTGTCATCATTCCCCCTTACACTGGCGCCACTTTTTGCTCGCCATGCCGCCATCCCATGGTGCAGCCTTTTCCCATCCCCCTGTTTCTTGAGTGAGTAACCATGATCCGACGACTCCCCCTGCTCGCCCTGCCCCTGCTGCTGGCCGCCTGCGCCACCACGCCTCAGAACACCCCACCCGAGACCCTCTATCACGCACGGCTCGATACGGCCCAGGGGCAGGCGCTGACCCTCGAGCAGGCGGTGGCCCGGGTGGCGGATGCCGACATCGTGCTGGTGGGGGAGCTTCACACTCACCCGGCCATCCATCTGTTGCAGGCCCGTCTGCTGGCAGGGCTTGACGAGATGTCGCAAGCCGATGGCCGGACCCTGGTGCTCTCCATGGAGCAGTTCAGCCGCGCCGATCAGCCGGTGCTGGATGCCTACCTGGCCGGACGCATCGGCGAATCGGCCCTCATTCGAGATGGCCATGCCTGGCCCAACTACCAGAGTGATTACCGCCCTCTGGTGGAGTTCGCCAAGGCGCAGCACCTGCCAGTGATTGCCGCCAATGCCCCCAAACCCCTGGTGAGCTGCGTCGGTCAGGAGGGACCGGCCTGGCTCGACAAACTGCCGGCCAATCGCCGCAGCCAGCTTGCCCGCGAGCTGACTCTGGGGGATGACGGCTACCGCCAGAAGTTCATGGCCTCCATGCACCATGGGGATGCGGACGGCAACGCCCGTCGCTTCGCCGCCCAGACCAGCTGGGACGACACCATGGCCGAAAGCATGGTGGATTATCTGGGCAAGCATCCCGGCAGGCGCATCATGCATATCGCCGGCAACTTCCACGTTGAAGGGGGGCTCGGGATCGCCAGTCGCATCGCCAGCCGCAATCCGGCACTCAAGGTGGCACTCATCGTGCCGCAAACCGGTGACGAGACAGCTCCCGGGAGAGACGCAGACGTCAGGGTCCACATCGCTCCCCTGCCGGAACGCTGGCTAAATGCAAAGGAAATGAAGCAAGATATGGGCGCACTGCATCAATCCCGAAGCCGTGACTGCAGCCAATGGTTGCAACCCTCAAAATAGCCCAAGGATTTCATATGGATGTGTTACTCGTCATCGACATGCAACAGGGGTTGTTCGATAACCCCCGCCATCAGGATGCCCAGGTCATCGCCAACATCAATCGTCTGGCCGATCGCGTGCGGGGCCAACACGGACGGGTCATCTATGTGCAACACGACGAACCGGGTTCCGAGCTGGAACCTGGCAGTGCGGGCTGGCAACTGCACGCCGATCTGGCCCCGTCTCCCCACGACAGCCGGGTGCGCAAGACCGCCTGTGACAGCTTCCTCGACACCGAGCTCGGCTTCCTGCTGGCAGAGCAGTCGGTAGACAGACTGCTCATCTGCGGCTGTGCCACCGACTTTTGCGTCGATACCACGTTGCGCAGCGCCGCCGCCAGGGGCTTTGACGCCTTTGCGGTGACCGACGCCCATACCACGGCGGACAGGCCGCACCTGAGTGCGGAGCAGATCATCCAGCACCACCACTTCATGTGGCGGCATCTGAGCCTGCCTCAAGGCAGAAGCGTGACCCTGCTCACGACGGATGAGCTGCTGGCCACCATTCAACCCGAGCGGGCGTGTTAAGCTGCCCGTCCTGATGTGAACACCCGATTGGAGTCTTGTGTGCGTCTACTCTCTGCCGTTGCCCTCACGCTGCTGTTACCGGCGCTCACCGCCTGCTCCGGCTTGCCGGGGGCAGCACCCGATGGCCCGGCCCCCCTGTTCCACACCCATATCAGCGACGACGGGAGCAAGCGCTTCACCTTCGAGGCCGCCCCTCTCGACGTCCTGCCCACCCGGTTGCAGGAGGGAGATGACAACCGGCTGAGCCGCCGCGACAAGAGCCTGCTGGAACGCCGGGAAGCCCTGCAGGACGAGCAGCTCACCCAGATGCTGGCCACGCGCAAGTATTGCCGAAGCGGCTATATCGTCCTCAGCCAGACCTCCTGGAAGATCCGCGGAGAATGCAACGAGAGCGCCAGCCAGGCCGATCGCGATGCCTTCCCCAACCAGGCAGGCTGGCAGGAGTAACCCGGGACATAACAACAAAACGGGCAGCCCAGGCTGCCCGTTTTCTCATCTCGCTAACTGTCCCCTCAAACGGGTTCATCCGCCGGGCTGGTCAGCTCGGCGCCATTGTCGATGCGTTTGTGCCCTTCCACCAGGTGAACGAAGTCCACCAGCTCGTCGCCGGAGACACGGAACGCCTGACCGAATCCCTTGACGAACAGCCCCTGCTCGGGCTTGAGCCGAAACAGCACGAAGTCCTTGAGGTTGGAGAGCCCTTTGACTATCTCGCCGAAGCGCCCTTCCAGCGCCGCAACGGCCTTCTCCCAGCGTGCGTCGTCGCGCGCCACCACCTCGGCGACCGCATCGAAGGTCAGACGCTTGCGGGCAAACAGCTCGCGGGCACCGGTTTCGTCCTCGATCAGCATCAGCGATACCTTGGGCACCTGTTGCAGGTTGCGGGCGTGGCGAGCTATCTCGGAGATGAGCACATAGTATCCATCTTCCTGCAGCACGAAGGGGGCATAGCTGGCATTGGGGTTGCCTTCGCCATCCACAGTGGCGAGCTGCAGGGTACGGCAACCGTCGCGGAACTCGCGGATCTCCGGTTGCAGGCGGTTTTGCAGGCGCTCCTGACGTTCACTCATGCTTTCACTTCCTCTTGATACTGACGGCGCAGGGCCATGAAACGCTCCACCTGCTCAGGCAGCAGTTGACGCTGCTCGTCCCGGCCCAGGTAGATCTTGAAGATGCAGCGGCCACTGTGGCCGAAGAACTGGAAGGAGTGCCCCTCCTTGCCCATGAAGAGCTTGCTGACCAGGGCGATGCCTGCCACGTTGTCGAGCTTGAGGTGGCCGTGCAGTTCGCCGTCCCGCCCCATCAGGTTGTAGTAGCCGCGCGCGTTCTTGCCCTTGGGGAAGGGAGCCTTCACCTCGAAGATGGAGCCATCGGATTCGACGATGGTGGTCACCTGACCCCAGTTGGACAAGTCCGCCAGCAGGGCTTCGGCCTCCCCGGCCGGCACTTGCGTCATCAGGGCGGCAGGCAGATGGCGTACCACCTCCCATTCGCTGACGGCCAGCTCGGTGGCGAGGGTGGACGGGTGGGCGCTCGGGTCTTGCTCCAGCAGCGCGTGAATGCGTTGTGCAATGCTCATCGGTTCTCCCTGGATGATCTGGCGATGGTGCTCGGTGTCGCGGCGGATACTGTAATAAAGCGCCCCAAGCAACGCAATTGATAATCGCTTTCATTCTCAGTGCATTTTGATGGGCGACTTGATATTCTCGGCGGCAACCCTATTTCATTCACCCTTCGGAGGTTCGCATGGGCCGTCGTTTTGCCCTCGCATTCAGCCTGCTCGGCTGTGCCCTTTCCCTCTCTTCCCCATCCGTCATGGCGGGGGAGCGTATCGTCAGCATAGGCCCGGCCACCACGGAACTCATCCTGGCACTGGGGGGCGAGCAGAGCCTGGTCGCCACCGATGTCAGCAGTCCGGAGCCCAGAGGCGTACCCAAGGTCGGCTATCACCGTGCCCTCGCCGCCGAAGGGATCCTGAGTCTCTCTCCGACCCTGGTGGTCGGCAGCGACGAGATGGGCCCGAACAGCACGCTTGATCAGTTGCGCCGTGCCAACGTCAAGGTCGAGGTCATGGCCACAGCCCCTACGCTGGCCAACCTCAACGAGCGTATCGACACCCTGGCCCATCTCCTGGGTGACCAGGCGGCAGGGAGCAAGCTCAAGGAGGAAATTGCCGCCCAGAGCGACACCCTGGCGGCGCAGGCGAAGCAGAACAAGCCCCTCAAGGTCGCCTTCCTGCTGCTGCACAAGGGTCAGCCCACCAGCATCGCCGGTAGCAACACCACCGCCAGCGCCCTCGTCACCCTGGCGGGCGGCGTCAATCCGGTGGCTGGGCTCCACGACTACAAGCCCGTTTCCACCGAATCCCTCATCGAGCTGCAACCTGATCTGGTGTTGGTGAGCGGCCGCGACTGGCAGCAGTATCAGGATCCCGACGCCGTCCTGAGCCAGGTGCCCGCCCTGTCAGCCACCCCGGCAGGCAAGAACAAGGCCATCCACGCCATCGACGGACATGCCCTGCAAGGGGGCCTCAGCCTTCGTTCCCTGCAACAGGCAAACCAGATCGCCCAGTGGATCAAGCAGGGTTCCTGATGCGCCTGCCTCTGCCCTGGCTGCTCGCCCTGACCGGCTGCGCGCTGGCGTTGCTGCTGGTCGGGTCCCTCGCGACCGGCCCCATGTCCCTCTCCCTTGGCGAGAGCCTGCGCGCCCTGTTTGCCGGACCACAGAGCGGGATTGAGGCTCACAAATTATTGATCGTGCAGGAGATCCGTCTGCCACGAACCCTGCTCTGCATCGCCGTGGGGGGCATTCTCGGCCTCTGCGGCGCCGTGATGCAGGGACTGTTTCGCAACCCCCTGGCAGACCCCGGCATCATAGGGGTGTCGGGGGGGGCGGCACTCGGCGCGGCCCTGGCCATCGTGTTGCTCGCCCCGTTGGGCTCGCACCTGCAGAGCCTGCTCGGCCTGGGGTTGCTGCCCCTGCTCGCCTTTCTCGGCGGAGCCCTCACCACCACCCTCGTCTATCTGCTGGGTACCCGGGAAGGGGGCACCTCGGTCACCGTGATGCTGCTGGCCGGGGTGGCCATCACGGCGCTCTCCGGCGCCGTCATCGGACTGCTCACCTATCTCGCGGACGATCAGATGCTGCGCAACCTGAGCCTGTGGCAGATGGGCTCCCTGGCGGCAGGCAAGCCGGTCGATGTGACGCTGGCGCTGCTGACCCTGGCCGCCCTGCTGCTGTTGTTCATGCGCGATGCCAATCCCCTCAACGCCCTGCTGCTGGGAGAGGGAGAGGCCCGGCATCTGGGGGTGAACGTGCAGACGCTGAAGCGTCGCCTCATCCTGCTCACTGCTGCCGGTGTCGGCGTGGCGGTGGCGGTGGCCGGCATGATCGGCTTTGTCGGCCTGGTGGTTCCCCATCTGGTACGGCTGCTGGCCGGACCCAACCATGTCCGCCTGCTCCCGCTGTCTGCCCTGCTGGGGGCTGGCCTGCTGCTGGGGGCCGACATGCTGGCACGCACCCTGCTCGCACCGGCCGAGCTGCCGGTCGGCATCATCACCGCCCTGCTGGGTGCCCCCTTCTTCATCTGGCTCTTGGTCAAGAGCCGCCGAACCCTGTAACAGGAGATCGCCACTTTGCCCGGATCCCCCTCCCCCCTGCTCAGTTGCCGGGGTCTTCGCCTCAGTCGTGGCAACCGGCTTATCCTGGACAGCCTGGATCTCGACCTGCATGCTGGCAGCCTGACCGCCCTGCTCGGCCCCAACGGGGCGGGCAAAAGCTCACTGCTCAAGTGCCTGACCGGCGAGCTGGAACATGAAGGGGAGATCCACCTGTTCGGCCAGACCCGCAGGGGGTGGGCCGGCAACGCTCTGGCCCACCGGGTCGGTGTGCTGCCGCAAAGCTCCTCCTTGAGCTTCCCCTTCCTGTGCGAAGAGGTGGTGGCCATGGGTCGGCTGCCCCACAGCGAGCCTGCCAGCCGGCGCGACGAAATAGTCCGCGCCGCCATGACCCACGCCGGGGTCGACCATCTGGCGAACCGCCTCTATCCCGGCCTCTCCGGCGGGGAGCGTCAACGGGTGCAGTTCGCCCGGGTGCTGGCCCAGATCTGGCAGGCCCCGGAGGAGCCGCAGCAAGCGCGGCTGCTGCTGCTGGACGAGCCCACCTCGGCGCTGGATCTCAAATACCAGCACCAGTTGCTCGCCATGGCCCGGGCGCTGGCCGGTCGCAACACCGCCGTGCTGGTGGTGTTGCACGACCTCAATCTGGCAGCCCGCTACGCCGATAGGCTGGTGATGCTGGAGCAGGGCAGGCTGATGGCTGACGGCAACGCAGGCGAGGTGCTGACTCCGGAGCTCATCGCGCGCCTCTACGACTACCCCGCACAGGTGATCCACCACCCCGAGAGCGGCGTCCCCATGGTGGTGTGACACCCAGGGGCAGATAGCAACAGAGCGCCATCAGGCGCTCTGTCTTTTTGCGGTATCCAGCCTTGGGCTGACCAGCAGGGCAATCCCCACGGGCACATCAGGCTATCTGGTAGCGCCCCGGCTTGTGATTGAGTGTCAACACCAGATTACAGATGATGGCTGCCACCACGGAAAGCGCCAGCAGCCAGGGGGAGACCACGAAGAAAGAGGCGACGACGATGGCGCAATCCAGCCCCATTTGCAGCTTGCCTGCCCGCACACCCCATCTGTCCTGAATGAAGAGCGCCAGGATGTTGAAGCCCCCCAGGCTCGCCTTGTGGCGGAACATGATGAGCAGTCCCATGCCGATCAGGGTGCCGCCGATCAGCGCCGCATAGACGGGTTCGATCTTGCCGATTTGCAGCACGGCGTTGAGGTGATCCGTCATGAAGGAGACGGTGGCCACGGCGGCAAAGGTATTGAGGGTGAAGCGCGGCCCCATCCTGAGCCAGGCCAGGGCGTAGAACGGCAGGTTCATGGCGAAGAACAGCAGGCCGAAGCTGATGCCGGTCACCTGCTGCAGCAGCAGCGCCAGCCCTGCGGTGCCGCCGGTGAGCAGGCCGACCTGATGGAACAGGAAGATGCCGAGGGAGACGAAGCCTGCCGCGGTCAGCAGGGCGAGCACATCCTCATAGAGCGGGTGCGCAGAGCGGGGGGTGTTGTCCATAACCGGGTGTCCATGCGGAGTGAAAAGAGTGTCTGCCGCCAGCACTGGCGGTGGCGAGCCCCGTGGATCGGGACTTCGTTTATGACCACAGTGTCCGATTTCAGTGAGCCGGATCACAAGACGGTGACGATACGCACCAAAATGGTGCTCGTCAGCCCTGCGTTACAACCCCTGCACCAAGATCAGCCACTCTCCCCCGCGCCACCCTGGCCCCAGGCTGAAAAACCGGACGGATCCCGCTGTTACCGACAATGAATCGTTCTAGAATGGGGCCTCGCAAATCTCTGCCCCCAAGGAGTCGCCGCAGATGAGAGTCGCCGTATTCGGAATAGGTTATGTGGGTCTGGTCCAAGCCGCCGTGCTGGCCGAGATGGGCCACCAGGTGACCTGTGTGGATGTAGATGCCGCCAAGGTCGGCCGGCTGAAAGAAGGCATCATCCCCATCTTCGAACCCGGCCTGGCCCCCATGGTGCAGGCCAACCACCAGGCAGGTCGCCTGCACTTCACCACGGACGTGGCCGAGGGGGTGGGCTTCGCCGAGCTCATCTTCATCGCGGTCGGCACCCCGCCGGATGAGGACGGCTCAGCCGATCTGCAGCACGTGCTGGCGGTGGCGGGCACCATAGGCCGCCTGATGGAAACGGGCAAGGTGGTGGTCAACAAGAGCACGGTACCGGTCGGCACCGCGACTAGGGTGCGTCGGCACATCGAGGCCATCCTGCACCAGCGCGGCGTCTCGCTGCCGCTCGAGGTGGTCTCCAACCCCGAGTTTCTCAAGGAGGGGGCCGCCGTCAGTGACTGCCTGCGACCGGATCGCATCATCATCGGCACCGGCTCGTCCCATGCCTTCGCCTTGCTGGAGGAGCTCTATGCCCCCTTCAACCGCCAGCACGATCGCATCATCCAGATGGATGAGCGCAGCGCCGAGCTGACCAAGTACGCCGCCAACGCCATGCTGGCCACCAAGATCTCCTTCATGAACGAGATGGCCAATCTGGCGGAGAAGCTGGGGGCCGATATCGAGGCGGTGCGCAAGGGCATAGGCGCCGATCCGCGCATCGGCTACCACTTCATCTATCCGGGCTGCGGCTACGGCGGATCCTGCTTCCCGAAGGACGTGAAGGCGCTGATCCACACCGCCAAGGAGGCGGGCTGCGAGGCGCCGCTGCTGCGCTCGGTGGAGCAGGTCAACGACAGGCAGAAACACAGGCTCGCCGAGCGGCTGCACCAGCACTTCGGCGCCGACTTGAGCGGCCGCACCTTCGCGCTCTGGGGGCTCGCCTTCAAGCCCAACACAGACGACATGCGGGAGGCCCCGAGCCGGGTGCTGATGGACGCCATCTGGGCCGCCGGCGGCAAGGTGCAGGCGTACGACCCCGAGGCCATGAAAGAGGCCCAGCACCTCTACGGCCTGCGGGACGACCTGACCCTGTGCGGCACCCAGGAGGCGGCCCTCAAGGGCGCCGATGCCCTGCTCATCTGCACCGAGTGGCAGCAGTTCCGCGCCCCCGACTTCGAGCTGATCCAGCGCACCCTGAAGCAGGCCGTCATCATCGACGGTCGCAACCTCTACGATCCGGCCCGCCTGCGCCAGCGCGGCTTCACCTATTACGCCATCGGCCGAGGCGACAGCCTGGAACAGGCGCACGGTCTGGGGCAGCCGCGATGAAGTATCTCGTCACCGGCGCCGCCGGTTTCATCGGCTTTCACCTGGCTGGACGGCTGTGCGCCGAGGGCCACGAGGTGGTCGGCATCGACAACCTCAACGACTACTACGAGGTGAGCCTGAAGGAGGCGCGCCTCGCGCGGCTCGGCCCCCTGCCCGGTTTTCGCTTCGAGCGCCTCGATCTCGCCGATCGCACCGCCATGGCCGAGCTGTTCGCCCGGGAGCAATTCGAGCGGGTGATCCACCTCGGCGCCCAGGCCGGGGTCCGCTACTCCCTGGACAACCCCTTTGCCTACGCCGACAGCAACCTCACCGGCACCCTGACCGTGCTGGAGGGGTGCCGCCATCACGGGGTACAGCACCTGGTCTACGCCTCGTCCAGCTCGGTCTATGGCCTCAACGAGCAGATGCCGTTCAAGACCTCGGACGGAGTGGATCACCCTGTCTCTCTCTACGCGGCGAGCAAGAAGGCGAACGAGCTGATGGCCCACTCCTACTCCCACCTCTACGGCCTTCCCACCACGGGCCTGCGCTTCTTCACCGTCTACGGTCCCTGGGGTCGCCCCGACATGGCGCTGTTCAAGTTCGTGCGCGCCATCCTCAAGGGCGAGCCTATCGACATCTACAACCAGGGCCAGCTCAGCCGGGATTTCACCCATGTGGACGACATCGTGGAGGGGATAGTACGGGTCGCGGACAGGCCACCGGTCGGCGATGCCAACTGGCGGGGGCAGACGGATGCCAGCCCGGCCCCCTACCGCCTCTTCAACATCGGCAACGGCAGCCCGGTGCGGCTGCTGGACTTCGTGGAGGCCTTAGAGACGGCGCTCGGCAAACGGGCGATCCGCAACATGCTGCCCATGCAGCCCGGCGACGTGCTCGCCACCTGGGCCGACACAGAGGCGCTGTTCGAGGCGACCGGCTATCGCCCCAAGGTAGGGTTGACCGAAGGGGTCGAGAGCTTTGTGAAGTGGTACAGGGAGTACTACAGGATCTGACCGCACAGGATCATCCAATAGAAAGGGGCTGCCAATGGCAGCCCCTCTGTTTATCCGGCTTACTCTCCTGCCGTCCGGGCTCAGGGCCCGGGGGTATAGCTGAAGGGCGCTATCTGTGGGCTGAGACCGCGACAGGCCGGCTTGAGGGCCTCAGGCCCGGCCAGCAGCCAGTCTGTGCGGTGGCGGTTGCCGAGGCTCTCCATGCGATCTGCGTCGAAGCAGACCGCCATCAGATCGGCTGCGCCCAGCACCCAGCGACCGGGAGCGGCCGCAATCCAGGCCGCCGCCTCGCGCGCCTGCTCCCCATCCCCCATCAGATAAGGGTAATGCCGCAGGGGCCGTTGGCTGAACAGCAGGTGCTGCTCCTTGAAGCCGGCCAGCAGCAGTTCGTTCCCCGCAGGCACCCGCTCCGCCGCCAGCGCCATCACCCCCTCCGGGGTGCGCATGTCGTTGAGTTTCACGCAGATCCAGCTGGAGTAGATCAGCCAGCCCACCGCCAGCGAGCAGAGGATGGCACTGAGCGGCGCCCGGCGCAGCAGGGCGTTGATGAGCAGCAGCGCCGCCCCCATCGCCAGCAGGGGCAGCCAGGGCGCCGGGCCCAGATCCCCCAGCTTGCTCGCCAGCTTGGCGCTGAATGCCAGCGCCCCCGCCCCGCCCACACAGATGATCCCCAGCAGCCAGCCGAGCCCGCCCAGCAGGCGCGCGGGCCAGACCCGCGCCAACAGCTCGGCGACAAAGGGAGCCGTCAGCAGGGCCAGCGCCGGCGTGCCCGGCGTGACGTAGACGCCGCGCTTGCCCGGCGACACCGAGAAGAAGACGATCACCAGCACCAGATAGCCGAGCAGCAGTATGATGCGCTTGTCCTGCCCCTGGATGGCCTTGCGCCACGCCACCACCAGCCAGGGCAGCAGCAGGGAGAGCGGCAGCCAGAACGGCGGGATCACCGAGGTGAGGTAATACCAGAACGGTTTGACGTGATGCCAGGCGTTGGCATAGCGGGTCACCGTCTGGCGCAGCAGTATGTTGTCCCGATAGGCCTGCAGCACGGGATCCCCGCTCTGGGCCACCGCGAGCAACATGGGCACCAGCCACAGGCCGATGGCCAGCAACATGAACAGCGGTCCCGCCAGCCCCTTGAGCCAATCGCCCCTGGTGGCGGCCCGGATCTTCTCGCGGTGGGTCCAGATCGCCGGGATCAGGATCAGCAGGGCCAGCAGCCCCACCCCCTTGGTGATGATGCCGAGCCCGGCGGCGAACCAGCCGAGCCAGTACCAGCGCCAACCGCCACCGCAGAGCAGGAAGCGGACGAAGCCGTAGACGCCGAGGGTGATGAAGAAGGTGACCAGCGCATCGATCTGCGCCGTCTTGGCTTGCAGGGTGAACTGGACGGTAAACAGCAGCAACAGCCCGGCCAGGAAGCCGACCGAGGGGCTCCACAGGCGGCGGCCCATGTCCCACACCAGCGTGATGGTCAGCAGACCCGCCAGCAGGGAAGGCAGCAGGAACGCCACCTTGATGGAGCCGGTCAGCAGATAGCCGATGGCGATGCCCCACATAAACATGGGGGGCTTGTCCGGGTAGATCTCGCCGCCGCGCATGGGGAACAGCCACTGGCCGCTCTCCACCATCTCCTTGGCGATCAGGGCGAAACGGGGTTCATCGGCGGGCCAGGGATCCCGCAGGCCGAGGCCGGCGCCGAGCACCACCAGGGCGATCAGCAGCAACCAGCCGAATGAGCTCTGATTGAGCAGGTAACGATCATTTACCATGACGAGCCTCATAGTCGTCGACGACCTTGTCCCGCTTCCAGCCTCTGTGCTGGATATCTAGATAGAGGCTGTAGAGCGCGGTGAAGGTGGGGAAGAGGTTCTGCAACACGCCGACCGAGTCCTGCTTGGGCGAGAAGACGAAGTAGCTCAGGGTCATCAGGCTGCCGAGCACGCTCATGTACCAGAACATGCGCGGGATCACCGGCTTGCCGGCGCGCTTGGAGGCGACGAACTGCACCAGCCAGCGGCCGCCGAACATCAGCGCCCCTGTGTAGCCGATGATCTTCCAGCCGGTGACATGCAGGCCCGTCCAGTCCAGCCAGGTCAGTGGCATCGAGAGCAAGGCATCGATCACTCCAATGTCTCCCTCACCTCGACCACCTTGGATCGGCGCTGCAACCACCAGACACCGACCACGTCCACCAGCCCGACCCAGAGCCGGTTCCAGACGCCGTACTTGGAGATGCCCGCCTGCCGGGGTCTGTGATTGACCGGCCAGGGGGACATGCGGCCACCCTGGGCCTGGATCAGGGCCGGGATGTAGCGGTGCATATGGTTGAAGCCGGGCAGGCGCAGATACCAGTCGCGGCGCACCACCTTGAGGCCGCAGCCGGTATCCGGGATACCGTCCCGCAGCAGCAGATCGCGAAAGCCGTTCGCCAGCCTGGACGAGAGGCGCTTCACCCAGTCATCGCGCCGATTGACGCGATGGCCGATGAGCCCGACCTGGCTCTTGTCCGACGCGAAACGGCGCTTGGCCTCTTCCAACATGGCGGGAATGTCGGCCGGATCGTTCTGGCCGTCGCCGTCCAGCACCACCAGCCAGTCGCCGCGCCCCTGGCGCACCCCGCTCAGCACCGCCATGCTCTGGCCGACGGCCCTGGCGTGGCGCACCACCCGCAGCCTGGTGAAGCGGGACTTCAGCTCGCACAGCAGGGCATAACTGTCATCCTCGCTGCCATCATCCACGTAGATCAATTCGTACTCGTATCCGCCCCCCAGAGCGGCGTCTATTTCACTGATGAGGGGAGCCAGATTGTCCCGTTCATCCTTGGCTGGTACTACGACTGACACATCGACTGAATCACCCATATGAGCTTCCCGACAAAGAAAATAATCCAAGGGATCCTGTTGCGCACATCATGAAGAAGGTGGACTGAGCGCCAGAACCCGCACAAATACAAGGTATTACATCATGATGATCGCCGTCTATCACCCGACAACTAACAATCGCATCAACTAAGAGGGGCAGCACAACAGCGCGGCCCTGCCCGCACCTCAGGTCTTCACCACCAGCAGGATCTTCTCCCGCCTAAAAGTTCCATACCGTTTTCGTCTCTGATGACCTGACACATAACCACATGTTCCATCGTCTGGCTGGCAGCCACCCCGTGGAGAACCTATATCTTCCGGACAAGCCAACGAGGTAACCATCATGCAGAGATTCTGCGCCTGGGGCTGGGGGCTGCTCCTGCTGTTGACCACGGCATCGGCCCATGCCGATGCATTTCGCCAGGCCCCCAAGGCGATGAGCGCCCTGCGCCAGGGCGCCGCCATGGAGCGCGGCAACCCGAGGCAGGCCATCGCCCACTACTGCACCGCCGCCAGCCTGGGCAACCCGGAAGCCTACTACCGCATCGGTCGCCTGCTGGCTCGCGGCCCCCAGGGGATACGCAACGCGCGCCACGCGAACGCCTACCTGGCCATGGCCATGCGCCTCGGCAATCAGCAGGCCGCCCGCTACTACAACGAGCGGGTCGGCAACGCCCCCCTCGGCACCTGTGGCGTCGGTGGCAGCGGAGGCGGCGCCCCCTGGGTGCGGCCCAGCACCCCCTTCGATCAGGACAGCTACCTAGCCCGGCAATCCACGAGCAAGCAGCAGCTGGCCAGCATGATCCGCCAGGCGGCCAAGCGCCACAGAGTCAACCCCCAGCTGGCGCTGGCCATCGCCATCGCCGAGTCCAATCTGAACAGCACCGCCGTCTCCCCCAAGCAGGCGCAGGGGGTCATGCAGCTCATCCCCGAAACCCAGGCCCGTTTCGGCGTGACCCGGCCGTTCGACGCCCGGCAGAACATCCGTGGCGCCATGATCTACCTGAAGTGGCTGGAGAAGCAGTTTGGCCCCGACTGGGTCAGGATCAGCGCCGCCTACAACGCCGGGGAGCAGGCCGTCCTGCGCCACGGCGGCGTGCCCCCCTATCGGGAGACCCAGGAGTACGTGCAGCGGGTGCTCTACTACTCGGGGCAGGATCCGGCCAAGGAGCGCCGGCTGCCACGCTGAGCGCCACCCGACGGCCGTCTCATCCGCACGAATCCTATCGGGCCAGGCTTAAGGAAATCTTAAGACAGGGCCCGGCACGCTCCTGTTCGCTGCCGCCTCTCGGCCGCTCGCCAGCCCCCTGGCTCCCCGCTCCCCGGCTTTGCCGCCCCCTCCCCATTGGTTTACAATCGACGGGTTTTTTGGAACCGGGTTGACGGCCCGTCGACCCGGCCCCACCACGACATCAGTCTGTTAATGTCACGACATTAAACTGCTGAAAAGGAAGAGAATTAGCCAATGGCTCAATTTATTTACACCATGAACAGGGTCGGCAAGGTAGTGCCGCCCAAGCGTCATATTCTCAAGAACATCTCCCTCTCCTTCTTCCCGGGCGCCAAGATAGGCGTGCTGGGTCTGAACGGCGCCGGTAAATCCACCCTGCTGCGCATCATGGCCGGGATCGACACCGAGATCGAAGGGGAAGCCCGCCCGCAGCCCGGCATCAAGATCGGCTACCTGCCCCAGGAGCCTAAGCTGGATCCGGAGCAGACGGTGCGCGAAGCGGTCGAAGAGGCGGTGGGCGAGGTGAAACGCGCCATGGCTCGCCTCGACGAGGTCTATGCGGCCTACGCCGATCCGGACGCCGACTTCGACAAGCTGGCCCGCGAGCAGGGCGAGCTGGAGGCCATCATCGCCGCCCAGGGCGGCCACAACATGGAAAACCAGCTGGAGCGCGCGGCCGACGCCCTGCGCCTGCCGGCCTGGGATGCCCAGATCAAGCACCTCTCCGGGGGTGAACGCCGCCGCGTGGCCCTGTGCCGCCTGTTGCTGGAAAAGCCGGACATGCTGCTGCTGGACGAACCGACCAACCACCTGGATGCGGAATCCGTGGCCTGGCTGGAGCGCTTCCTGCACGACTACGAGGGCACTGTCGTGGCCATCACCCACGACCGCTACTTCCTCGACAACGTGGCCGGCTGGATCCTGGAGCTGGACCGTGGCGAGGGCATCCCCTGGGAAGGCAACTACTCCTCCTGGCTGGAGCAGAAGGACGCCCGTCTGGCCCAGGAAGCGAGTTCCGAAGCCGCCCGTCGCAAGTCCATCGAGAAGGAGCTGGAGTGGGTTCGCCAGAACCCCAAGGGCCGTCAGGCCAAGTCCAAGGCCCGTATGGCTCGCTTCGAGGAGCTCAACACCAACGACTACCAGAAGCGCAACGAGACCAACGAGCTGTTCATTCCGCCCGGACCCCGCCTCGGCGACAAGGTGGTGGAAGTGGCGAACCTCTGCAAGTCCTATGGCGACCGCCAGCTGATCGACGATCTCTCCTTCTCCATTCCGAAGGGCGCCATCGTCGGCATCATTGGCCCGAACGGTGCCGGTAAATCGACCCTGTTCCGCATGATGTCGGGTCAGGAGCAGCCGGACTCCGGTTCCATCACCCTGGGTGACACCGTGGTGCTGGCCTCGGTGGATCAGTTCCGCGACCAGATGAACGACAAGAAGACGGTGTTCGAGGAAGTCGCCGACGGCCAGGATATCCTGCGCATCGGCAACTACGAGTTCCCGAGCCGCGCCTATATCGGCCGCTTCAACTTCAAGGGTTCCGACCAGCAGAAGCGGGTTGGCGAGCTCTCCGGTGGCGAGCGCGGTCGTCTGCACCTGGCCAAGCTGCTGCAGACCGGCGGCAACGTGCTGCTACTGGATGAACCGACCAACGATCTGGACATCGAAACCCTGCGCGCCCTGGAGAACGCTCTGCTGGAGTTCCCCGGCTGTGCCATGGTCATCTCCCACGACCGCTGGTTCCTCGACCGCATCGCCACCCACATCCTGGACTACCAGGACGAGGGCAAGATCGAGTTCTTCGAGGGCAACTTCACCGAATACGAAGAGTGGAAGAAGAAGACCTATGGCGCCGAGGCCGTCCAGCCGCGCCGCGCCAAGTACAAGCGTATTGCCAAGTAAGGCGAGGCAACAGCCGCGCCGCCAGGCATGACGTCACAAGGGGAGCCGGGGCTCCCCTTTTTTGCCTCTTCTGACTTACAATCTCCACCTCTTCCCCAGCGATAGCGACCCATGACCCAAGCCTCCACCACCAGACTCACCATCCAGATCCGGCTCGAACCCGGCTGCCTGGGGCCGGATGGCAAGCAGCACATCGATACCTTCTGCGCGGCCGCCAACCGGATCCTCGCCGCCATCGAACCCCGACGGGTGCACTGGGTGCTGCTGCCCCGCCATGACAAGCAACTGGCCGAGCAGGCCTACTTCCTCGATGGCCGCCCCTTGAGCGAAACCCAGGCCACCCTGCTGCTGCAACGCATGGGGTTGGCCCTCGATCCCTTGCTGGAGCAGAGCGATGCCGTGCTGAGCCAGCTTATCGAGCGCTACCAGAAAAACCGTTGATCCTGATGTGGAAACGGGGCTCTATTGGTCCCCTTTTTTCGGCCTCCGGGGGAAAACGTTTGAATTTTTACTCTATTCATTGATCCGCCTCGCACATCCGGGGTTTGTAAACCTGGCCGCCTGTGTGAAAATGTGCGCGCTGTCACGGTATCAGGACGAGTCTGGTCACTTCACCGCCAGAATCAGTGTCCATCGCCCCGCATGGATGGGCCGGGCCCCCTGCTGCCTATTTCACGTCACCCATTGGAATCCAACATGAATCAACCACATCACGCTACCGGGCAGACCGCCAGCCCGGCTGCCGGGCAGGGATTGCTCGAGCGCCTGTTTGCCCTGCGCGGTCATGGCACCACGGCCCGCACCGAGGTGATCGCCGGCATCACCACCTTCCTGACCATGGTCTACATCGTCTTCGTCAACCCGCAGATCCTCTCTGCGGCAGGCATGGACACCCAGGCCGTGTTCGTTACCACCTGCCTCATCGCCGGTGTCGGCAGCATCCTGATGGGTCTGCTGGCGAACCTGCCCATCGCCCTGGCTCCCGCCATGGGCCTCAACGCCTTCTTCGCCTTCGTGGTGGTGGCTGGCATGGGCTACTCCTGGCAAGTGGGCATGGGCACCATCTTCTGGGGTGCGCTGGGCCTGCTGATCCTGACCCTGCTGCGGGTACGCTACTGGCTCATCGCCAACATTCCCCTGACACTTCGGGTCGGCATCACCGCCGGCATCGGTCTGCTCATCGCCCTGCTCGGCCTGCACAATGCCGGCATCGTGGTCGCGAGCCCCGCCACCATGGTGACCGTGGGCAACCTCACCTCCCTGCCCTGCCTGCTGGGGCTGCTCGGTTTCTTCCTCATCTGCATCTTCTCCGCCCGCGGCGTCCACTCCGCCGTTCTCATCGCCATCGTCGTCACCACCACCCTGGGCTGGCTGTTCGGCGATGTCACCTTCAAGGGCTTTGTCTCCGTGCCGCCGAGCATTGCACCGGTCTTCGGCCAGCTGGATCTGATGGGATCGCTGGACATCAGCCTTGCCGGGATCATCTTCTCCTTCATGCTGGTCAACCTGTTCGACTCTTCTGGCACCCTTATCGGCGTGACCAACCGCGCCAAGCTGGCGGATGACAAGGGGCACTTCCCGCGCATGAAGCAGGCCCTGGTGGTGGATAGTGTCAGCTCCGTCGGCGGCGCCTTTATGGGCACCTCCTCGGTCACTGCGTATATCGAGAGCAGCTCCGGCGTCGCCGTCGGCGGTCGCACCGGCCTGACCGCCATCGTGGTGGGCATCCTCTTCCTGCTGGCCATCTTCTTCTCTCCGGTCGCCGCCATGGTGCCGGCGTATGCCGCAGCGGGGGCCCTCATCTACGTGGGCGTGCTGATGTGCTCCGAGCTGACCCGGGTGAAGTGGGAAGACCTGACCGAAGCGGTGCCGGCCTTCATGACCGCGGTGATGATGCCGTTCAGCTTCTCCATCACCGAGGGGATCGCCGTCGGCTTCATCTCCTACTGCGTGATGAAGGCGGGCACCGGCCGCTGGCGCGAGATCAACCCCTGCGTGCTGGTGGTGGCCCTGCTCTTCGTCCTCAAGTTTGTCTGGGTAGATGCCCACTGATTTTTCTTCCATGAAAAGAAAAACCAGACTCTGAAAACAAAAATGCCCGTCATCGACGGGCATTTTTTTATGGCGGGCTCAGGGCTCAGCGAATGCCGCGGGCCTCACGGATCCACTCCCAGGCCTGCTGGATCTCCTGGGTCTTCTCTTTGGCCATCTCCATCATCTCGGGGGGCAATCCCTTGGCGGCCAGCTTGTCAGGGTGATGCTTGCTCATCTCCTTGCGATAGGCGCGCTTGATCTCCTGATCGCTGTCGCTCTCGTTCACCCCGAGCAACTGATAGGCATCCTTGAGGCGATCCCGGGAGGGGGGCTCCTGACGGTATTGCTGCCCCTGGCCACCGCCCTGCTGTTGCTGGCGGTGGAAGAAGTTCATCTGGGCCTCGGCCATTGCCAGAATGCGGGCAAGCTCGATGCGACTGAACCCCAGCTCGTCGGCGATGGTTTGCAGGATGGCCCGCTCGTTCGCCTCCACCTGACCGTCGGCGAAGGCGGCCTGCAGCTGGACCTCGAGGAAGAAGCGCAGGATGTCACGCTGCCCCAGGCTCGCCTGGCGAAACTCCGCCAGGGTCTCGCGCAGGGGGAAGTCACTCTCCTTGCCCTGGCGGAATGACTCCTGGGCCCGTACCCGCTGCTCTCCGGCCAGCCGCATCCTGTCCATCAGGTTGGACGCGACCCGTATTTCGTGCTCGGTGACCTGGCCGCTCGCCTTGGCGATGTGGCCCATGACGGCGAAGGTGGCATGGAAGAAGACGGCCTGTTGCTGCTGGCTGGGTGCCCGCTGGAAGGCCCCGCGGATCCCCATGCCCCGATCGAAGCGATGGCCGATCCACAGGCCCAGCAGCGCACCGAAGATGTTGCCGAGCAGAAAACCGAAGAAGGTGCCAAGCACCTTGCCCCAAATACGCATGGTTCAAGACCTCGTGATGTTAATGGGTGCCGGCGAGCAGTTGCTCGTCCAGCTCGCGCAGCCGATCCACTGTGCCGATGTCGCGCCACTCGCCAGCCAGCAGGCTGCCACCCACCCGTCCCAGCGCCATCCAGTCGCGCAGCAGGGGGGCCAGCTTGCGCGCCCCGCAGGGCAAGCCGGCAAAGGCGGCGGGGTGATAGAGGCCGACGCCGCTGAAGGTGAGGGCCGGGGTGTCCAGCACCCGACCCGCTTGCAGGGAGAAGTCCCCTTGCGGATGCTGGGGAGGGTTGGGCACCAGCCAGAGGTGGGCGAGATCGTCCCCAAGCGGCTGGTTCACCAGAGCGCGATAATCCAGGTCGAGCCAGGTATCGCCGTTGATCACCAGAAAGGGTTCGCAGCCCAGCAGGGGCAGCGCCTGCACGATGCCGCCGGCGGTCTCGAGCGCGCTCTCTTCGGCCGACCAGTGGATGGATACCCCGAGCGCACTGCCATCGCCGAGGGCCGCCACCAGCTTGTGTCCGAGCCAGGCGTGGTTGATGACAAGTGTGGTCACGCCGGCTGCCTTGAGTTTTTCGATATGGTGCACGATGAGCGGCTTGCCCCCCGCCGCCAGCAGCGGCTTGGGCAGCAGATCGGTGAGCGGACGCATCCGCTCGCCGCGCCCGGCGGCCAGGATCATCGCCTTCATGGTGTCACCCCGGTGCGCGCCAATCCGGGCAGCACCACCTGCTCCAGCCACTGGCCGAAGCGGGCCAGCGCCGGGTAGGTAGCGCCATGGCTGCGACAGACATCAACGACGTAGCCCAGGGTACGGGGAATGTCCTTGAGGTAGCCGGCCTTGCCATCGCGGTGATAGAGGCGGGTGAAGATCCCCGCCGCCTTGAGGTGGCGCTGCATGCCGGTGAGATCGGCTGCGCGACGAAACGCGGCATAGTCCAGATTGCCGAGCAGACCGGCCCCTTGCAGGGTGTCGAAGCCAAGTCGCATGCCCTGCTCGATCACCGCGTCCGGCCAGCGCACGTAGCAATCTTTGAGCAGGGAGACCAGGTCATAGCTCAGCGGCCCGATGACCATGTCCTGGAAGTCGATAAGGGCGAGGTCGCTCTCCTTCGGGTTCGTCCCGCCGCACACCATCAGGTTGCGGCTGTGGAAGTCCCGGTGCATCACTCCTTGTGGCTGGGCCAGGTTGCTCGCCGTGAGGCAGGCGAAGGTCTCCGCCAGCAAGTGCTGCTCTTCATCACTCAGGGCCAGTTGCAAGTGATGCCCCAGCAACCACTCGGGGAAGATGGCATTTTCGCGGGCCATGAAGGCCTCATCGAAGGGCTCGAGCTCGAGCGCCACGGCGCCGAGCCTTGGCAGCAGGGCGATGGCCTTGCCATACCAGGCCAGTACGCTCGCTTCGTTCAGGCAGCCGATAAGCTGAGTATCCCCCAGGTCCGTCACCGCCAGCAATCCCTGCTCGTAGTCGACCCCCTTTACCTCGGGGGCCAGTAGCCCCGCATCGTGCAGGGCGGCCGCATTGCGAACGAATTCATGATTTTTTTCGGTTTTCGGATTAGCATCCACCCACACCAGACCGCCGCCCCGGAAGTAGCGGCGGAAACTGGCGTCACCGGAAATAAGCGTCAACGAGAGGTTGGCGTCACCGGAAATCCGGCGAGCCCATTGCAAAAGCAGGGAAGCGCGATCGTGCATGAGTCGGGAACCAAATTGGAAAGCAGCACTTGGCTGTTAGCCCTGGCCGCAATAATGCTTTATCATTGCCGGCTAACATAAAGCAATGACATGCAATGTCAACTCGATGGATCCTGACATAAAATGCATGCCCTGAATCCACCGTTTTTACTACGGATTGCGCGAGCCTTTCACATGACAAAATGGACACTGGGATACTCCTGTCCCATCGCCCTGACCATCAGCCTTGTTCCTGCCCTGAGTCCGCTCATGGCCCAGGCAGCGCCACTCAATGCGCCACCCGCTACCGGGATCCTCGACAGCCTCTGCTATGACTATGTTCCCAAGATAGAGAAGCCCAGTGCGGACCAGGACGCCAATGCCCAGCCCGTCGAGGTGGATGCCGATCGCCTGGAGGCCAAGCAGGGCGGTACCGCCGTCTACGAGGGTGACGTCAAGGTGCGCCAGGGCGTGCGCAAGTTCGACTCCGACTATGCCCAGCTCGACCAGAAGAGCCGGGATGTCATCGCCATCGGCAACATCTATTACAACGATGGCCAGATCACGGTCACCAGCGACAAAACCCTGAAATCCAACCTGGACACCAAGAACTCCGAGCTGGAAGAGGGCAAGTATCAGGTCCATGGCTCACCGGTGCGCGGCTTCGCCGAAAAGGTGACCATGACCAACAACAACCAGAACATCACTCTGGAAGGGGCCCAGTACACCACCTGCCCACCGGGCCAGGAGGCCTGGACCCTGAAGGCCGGCAGCATCGACATCGATCAGTCCGAGGTATTTGGGGAGGCCTGGAACGCCAGCCTCTGGCTCTATGACTATCCGGTCTTCTACTTCCCTTATATCAACTTCCCCATCAAGGATGAGCGCAAGACCGGTCTGCTCTACCCGGGCTATACCCAAAGCTCCAAGAACGGTATGGACATCACCCAGCCGTTCTACTGGAACATAGCCCCCAACTACGATGCCACCATCACCTCCCGCTTCATGGACAGACGGGGCCTGATGGAACAGGTCGAGTTCCGCTACATGCCGGACCCGGCCCACGTGGGGAGCCTCTACTTCGAGAACCTGGCAGACGACAAGCAGTACGACGAGACGGCCAGCCTCAATCAGCATCTCTCTGATGGTCACCGTTACCTGCTCAGTGCCCGCCACACCTCCATGTTCATGGACAACGCCATGCGGGTGTCGGTGGACTACACCAAGGTACGGGACCAGGACTACAACTATTTCAACGACTTCACCCCCAAGGTGGGGACCCAGGTCGACAACCAGTTGCAGCAATCCCTGAAGGCGGGTTACTACCAGCAGAACTGGAACCTCGATGCCGAGGTACGGACCTACCAGATCCTGCTTGCCAGCGCCCAGCAGCCCCACGAGCTGATGCCGCGCATCAACCACAACTACTACCAGCAGGGCAGCTGGTACGATCTGGCATGGAATACCGAGCTGACCAACTTCGGCTACAACAACGATCAGGCCATCGAGCAGAACAAGGGTGAAGCCTACACCGGCACCCGGGTCTACACGGCCCCCACCCTGACCATCCCCCTCGTTGACGAGGCGGGTTACTTCCTCGACAGCCAGTACAAGCTGATGTACACCCGTTACGACCAGACGGTGCCTGACCAGATGAGCAGCACCTTCACCAATCGTTTCACCCCGAGAGAGGGCGGCGACGTCACCCTGGAAGAGGGGACCATCACCCGGGTACTGCCCTCGTTCCGTCTCAAAGGCGGCATGACCTTCGAGCGGGATCAGCAGTGGTTTGGCGAGGGTGCCAACCAGACCCTGGAGCCTGAGTTCCAGTACCTCTATGTGCCCTATAAAGATCAGGACAACATCGGCGTCTATGACTCCACCACCATGCGCCAGGACTACTACAGCCTCTTCAGCGATCGCCGCTTCGCTGGTCTGGACCGCATCAGCGACTCCAACCGGCTCTCCTTGGGGGTCACCACCCGCATTTATGATCCGGCCGGGGATGAACGAATCCGGTTGGCCGTTGCCCAAGCCTTCGACTTCGTGGCGCCCAGGGTCAAGCTTTACAGCAGCGATGAGCTGAGTACCAATACCCGCTCCCCGCTGTCGTTCGAGGGTGACGCCAAGATCAACGAGCAGTGGTATGCCCATGCGGGGGCACAATATGATATGGAACAGCGCCAGATAAGCTCTGCCAACAGCGCCCTGGAGTACCGTCACGAGAAGTTGATCAGCCAGTTGAACCACCGCTTCGTGCGGGATGCCAACTACGACCTCGACCACAAGGGGCAGGTGACGGATCTCAACCAGATCGGCCTGCTGCTGACCACCCCGCTGGACGATCGCTGGCACCTTTATGGCGGCTACTATCAGGAGCTCAATCAGAACGTCAAAGTGGACCGCAAGGTGGGCCTGAAATACGACTCCTGCTGCTGGAGCATCAACTTCAACCTGGAATGGGTCAACACGCCAGACAACGTGAACCTGACCCCGACGTCCGAGCGCAGCCTCGGCATTCAATTTGAAATGAAAGGATTGGGTAGCGTGGGTACCGGCTCCAAGGGCACCTCCCTGGACACCGAAGCACTGCCTTACATTCGTCCGTTTAACCTGCGAGACCAGTAATCGGTCTGGCAAACGCCTTGAGAGATGGATATGAAGAAGACGTTGATTTCCCTGCTGACCGCAGGCCTGTTCGGAGTCATGAGCCAGGGTGCCCTCGCCGCCCCCGAGCTGATGGACAAGGTGCTTGCCGTGGTCAACAAGGATGTGGTGCTGGCCAGTCAGCAGGAGGCCCTGGTGCAAAAGGTCAAGGCCTCCGCCCAGGAGAGCGGCCAGTCCCTGCCCGATGACGTCACCCTGCGCAAGCAGGCGCTGGATCGCCTGATCCAGGAGAGCCTGCAACTGCAACTGGCGGAGCGCCAGGGGCTCAAGATCAGTGACACCCAGCTGGAACAGGCCATTCAGAGCATCGCCGCCGACAACAAGATGAACCTGGAGCAACTGCGCGCCCAACTGGAGCGGGAAGGCCTGACCTACGCCCAGTACCGTGAGGAGGTGCGCCGCGAGATCCTGATGAACGAGGTGCGCCGCAGCCAGGTCCGCCGTCGCATCAACATCTCCGATCAGGAGGTCAAGCAGGTGGTCGAGGCCCTGAGCAAACAGGGCCAGCAACAGACGTCATATCATATCGGCCATATCCAGGTCGCGCTGCCGGACAACCCGAATGCCGAGCAGCTCAACGCTGCCAAGGCCAAGATCGAGCGCATTCTGGCGTCCCTGAAAGAGGGGGCAGACTTCCGCAAGCTGGCTATTGCCGAGAGTAACGGTCCCAAGGCGCTGGAAGGGGGTGACTGGGGCTGGTTGAGCCCGCAGGAGATGCCCACCCTGATGGCGGAAGCCGTGCAAGGGGCAGGCAAGGGTGACATCGTCGGCCCGCTGCGCTCCGGCGCCGGTCTGCACATCATCAAGATCTTCGACACCAAGGGTCAGCAACAGGTCATGCAGACCGAGGTGAAGGCGCGCCACATCCTGATCAAGCCCTCCATCATCCTGAGCGAGGAGAAGGCCAAGGGCACCCTGGACGGCATCCTGCACGACATCAAGAGCGGCAAGGCCAGCTTTGCCAGCATGGCAGAGAAATACTCCGAGGATCCGGGCTCTGCGGTGCAGGGTGGCGAGCTGGGCTGGTCTGATCCCAACGTCTATGTGCCGGAATTCCGCGACATGCTGGGGCGCCTGCAACCGGGCCAGATCAGCGAACCCTTCCGCACCAGCCACGGCTGGCACATCGTGCAGCTCGAGGATCGCCGCAGCCAGGACGCCACCGGCAAGGCCCAGGAGCAACGCGCCTACCAGCTCATCTTCAACCGCCGCTTCGCCGAAGAGTCCCAGGCCTGGCTGGATGAGCTGCGCGACGAAGCCTACATCCAGATCGAACCCAATTGATGGGCGACAAGCAGATGAACAAGGCGCATCCAGGGCACGCCGAGGCACAGCTGAGCTGCCACCGGCTTGCCATCACCCCGGGTGAACCGGCTGGCATAGGCCCGGATCTGGTCCTGCAGATTGCCCAGCGGGCCTGGCCCCATCAGCTGGTGGTGATCGCCGATCCCGCCCTGTTGCGCGAACGGGCCGCCCTGCTGGGGCTACCCGTCGAGCTTGAACCCTATGACGAAAGCGCCCCCACCCGTCCGCAGCGAGCGGGGACTCTGACCGTCTGCCCCGTGCCGCTCGGCGCCCCCGTGGTGCCAGGCAAGCTGGATGAGGGCAACGGCGCCTATGTGCTGGCTACCTTGCAGCGCGCCTGCGACGGCAACCTGAGCGGCGAATTTGCCGCCGTGGTGACCGGGCCGGTGCACAAGGGGATCATCAACCAGGCGGGCGTCTCGTTCAGCGGTCACACCGAGTTCTTCGCCCAGCAGTCCGACACCGCCGATGTGGTGATGCTGCTGGCCACCGAAGGGCTGAGAGTGGCCCTCGCGACCACCCATATTCCCCTTGCCTATGTTGCCAAGGCCATCACCGAGGATCGCCTTGGCAAGGTGATCCGCATCCTGGATGCGGATCTCAAGCGCAAATTCGGCATCGAACACCCCCGGATCTATGTCTGCGGCCTCAATCCCCATGCCGGGGAAGGGGGTCATCTGGGCCGTGAAGAGATCGATGTCATCGAACCCGCCCTGGCCGCCCTGCGCCAGGAAGGGATCGATCTGGTCGGCCCGCTGCCGGCCGATACCCTGTTCCAGGACAAATACCTCAAGGATGCGGATGCGGTACTCGCCATGTACCACGATCAGGGGCTGCCCGTGCTCAAGTACAAGGGCTTTGGCAACTCGGTCAACATCACCCTCGGACTTCCCTTCATCCGTACCTCGGTGGACCACGGCACCGCGCTGGATCTGGCAGGCAAGAACCTGGCAGACCCCGGCAGCCTCACCACCGCGATCAACCACGCCATCCAGATGGTAGAGAAAAAAAGATATGAGCAGTAAGGTGCACATGGGCCACACGGCCCGTAAGCGTTTCGGTCAGAACTTCTTGCACGACCGGTATGTGATCGACCAGATAGTGGCCGCCATCAACCCGCAACCGGGTCAGAATCTGGTGGAGATTGGCCCGGGTCTGGCCGCGCTCACCGAGCCGGTCGCAGCCCAGATGGACAAGATGACCGTGGTCGAGCTGGACCGGGATCTTGCCGCACGTCTGCGCGAACACCCGACCCTGAAAGAGAAGCTGACCGTCATCGAAGCCGATGCCATGCGCTTTGACTTCAGCACCCTAATGGGGGAAGGCAAGGGGCCGCTGCGCATCTTCGGCAACCTGCCCTACAACATCTCCACCCCGCTCATCTTCCACCTGTGCGAATTTGCCGACCGGGTGGAGGACATGCACTTCATGCTGCAAAAGGAAGTGGTGCTGCGTCTGGCCGCCGGCCCGGGCAGCAAGGCCTATGGCCGTCTGAGCGTGATGACCCAGTACTATTGTCAGGTAGTGCCGGTGCTGGAAGTGGGCCCGGGCGCCTTCAAGCCGGCGCCGAAGGTGGATTCCGCCGTGGTGCGTCTGATCCCGCACAAGAACCCGACCATCGTCGCCAAAGACATTCGTTGCCTGAACCGGGTCTGCACCGAAGGCTTCGGCCAGCGTCGCAAGACCATTCGCAACAGCTTCTCCAACTTCATCACCGACGCCCAGCTGACCGAGCTTGGCATCGATGGCAACCTGCGCCCGGAGAATCTCTCCCTCGAGCAGTTCGTCACGATCGCCAACTGGCTGGCCGACCAGCAACAGGCCTGATCCCATGACCCAAGCCCGGATAGTGGTCCGCCCCCACCCCAGCTATGTGGCGGGAACCGCAGATCCCTACCATTTTCTCTATCGCATCGAGATTGAGAACCTGGGTCCGGGCACGGTGCAACTGCTGCATCGACGCTGGCTCATTACGGATGCCAATGGCAAGATGCTGGAAGTGGAAGGTCCCGGCGTGGTCGGTGAACAACCCCTGATCGCCCCCGGCGAGACCTTTTCCTACCAGAGTGGCGTTCCCCTCGCCACACCGCTTGGCGTGATGGAAGGCAGCTACATCCTGCAGGATGAATCGGGGCAACGATTCGAAGCCCCCATCGCCCCCTTCACGCTGGCCGTCCCCAACATAATCAACTGAGGTTTCATGGCGAACTGTTTCGTCGGTGATATCCAGGGCTGCTACGACGATTTGCGCCGTCTGCTGGATCTTGCCGAGTTCGACTTCGATAACGACACGCTCTGGCTGTGCGGCGATCTCGTCGCCCGGGGGCCGGACTCCCTCAACACCCTGCGTTTCGTCAAATCACTGGGGCAGCAGGCCGTCACCGTGCTCGGCAACCACGACCTGCACCTGCTGGCGGTGGCCCACGGGGTCGCCCCGCTCAAGAAGAAAGACAAGTTGCAGGCGCTGATGGAGGCGCCGGATCGGGACGAGCTGCTGGAGTGGCTGCGTCACCGTCCCCTGCTGGCAGAACACCCCGACCTGCCCATCATGATGGTGCATGCGGGCCTCTCCCCCGCCTGGGACGCCCACACCGCCCGCAGTTGTGCCCGGGAGGTGGAGAGTCTGCTGCGCGGGGATCAGTACAGCTGGCTGCTGCACAACATGTATGGCGATCAGCCCGACAGCTGGAACGACAACCTGCTGGGCATAGAGCGTTACCGCTACATCATCAACAGCTTCACCCGGATGCGCTTTTGCTATTTCGACGGGCGCCTCGACTTCAAATGCAAGAAGGGCCCCACCGAATCGACCCCGGGCCTGCGCCCCTGGTTCGAGCAGCGCGAGCACCATGTGGATGACCCCATCCTGGTCTTCGGCCACTGGGCGGCCCTGATGGGCAACACCGGCAAATCCGATATCAAGGGACTCGACACCGGGTGCGTCTGGGGCAACAGCCTCACCCTGTGGCGCTACGAGGACGACGCCCTGATCGCCACTCCCTGCCCGGCCTATGCCAAGTAGAGCGGCTCTTTGCGGAACAAGGGAATGATCCGCCGTTGAGAGGAGAGCAATGCCCTCTCCTGCGAAATGGAGCTGAAAACAGAACGGGCCCGGCAATGCCGGGCCCGTTTTTTCATGATGAGCGGATCAGAGCCTGCGCCCCAGCCGTTTCTCGACCTGGCGCCGCTCCCATTCCGGGCCAAACAGCTTGAAGGGCTGGAACAGGTTGATGGCGTGGGCAGCCAGCCCCAGCCCCCATCCCAACATGGGCCACCAGGCCCAGATATAGTCCGGGTTGCTCAGGTAGTTGATGACAAACAGCCCCCCTATCACCAGCACATAGCTCATGAGGTGGCCGTAGAAGCCCCTGAGCCCCTCCACGAACTTCATCGCCTCCCGCTCATCCCGCGCCACCTGCACGCGTCCCCGATCTTCGCCCTCATTCCCTTTCATCTCGCTCTCCTGCAGTTGGGTCACATCGAGCTCGAAGACGGCGGCCAGGGCCTTGAGGGATTCCAGTCCGGGTTGTTGTCCCTGCTCTATTCGCTGAATGGTGCGAACGCTCAGGCCAGTGAGGGTCGCCAGCTGTTCCTGGGACCATCCCCGTTGCAATCTCAACTTCCTGACGATCATCTTGCGCTCCTTGTGGTGATTGACAGGGCCAGCATAGGGAAAGGGGATGAGAGGCGACACGACAGATGGCCGACACTCACCTGACTTCCTTTAAAAATCATAAAGTTACTACCACGCAATCGTGGCTTTTGCTCCCCGAGCAGCCAGGCTTGGCGTGCCGCTGGCGGCCAGGCGTCGCGGGGGTTACAACCCCTGCATCAGCTCGGCACCAATCTCGAAGGAGCGCAGGCGCGCCTGATGATCGACGATGGGGCCGTTGAACATCAGCTCGTCCGCTCCGGTCTCTGCCAGCAGAGCCTTGAGGCCGTGGCGTACCCGATCCGGCTCCCCCACCAGGGAGCGAGCCAGGGTCTGCTCCATCGCCATCAATTCGCGGGCAGACCACTCATCCCCCAGCGTCTGCACCGGCAGTGGCAGCTTGCCGGCATCCCCCCGGTAGAGACGCAGGAACTGCTGCTGCAGGGTGGTGAACAGGAAGCGGGCCTCACGATCGGTGTCGGCGGCGATCAGGTTGACGCACACCACCGCATGGGGTTTGGGCCAACGGGCAGAGGGACGGTATTGGGTACGGTAGATCTCCAGCGCCTGCAGCAACATGGCGGGAGCGAAGTGGGAAGCAAAGCCGAACGGCAACCCCATGGCCGCTGCCAGTTGGGCACTGTAGAGGCTGGATCCCAGCAGCCAGATGGGCACATGGAGTCCCTGACCCGGCACCGCCTGCACGGCGCCGACCTCGTCGCCAAAATAACTCATCAGTTCGCGCACATCCGCCGGGAAGTCATCCACCTCGCCGCTGCGCTGGCGGCGCAGCGCCTGCATGGTGCGCTGATCGCTGCCAGGGGCGCGGCCCAGGCCGAGATCGATGCGATCCGGATAGAGGGAACTCAGCGTGCCGAACTGCTCCGCAATGACCAGGGGGGAGTGGTTCGGCAACATGATGCCGCCAGCCCCGAGCCGCAACGTCGTGGTGCCCCCGGCCAGGTGGCCAATCAGCACCGCTGTGGCGGCGCTGGCAATGCCCGGCATGTTGTGGTGCTCCGCCAGCCAGTAGCGGTGGTAGCCCCAGCGCTCCGCATGGCGAGCCAGATCCAGCGAGTGGCGAAACGACTCGGCCGGCAGACCACCTTCGGGAACGGGCACCAGATCCAGCACGGAATAGGGGACAACAGACATGGGACACTCCATTGGTTCACAGGGCGTTTATCAGGGGAGCAATGTAGCATGAGATATCTGGACGAATCATCTCACCACAGGGCAAGGACGCAGCGCGAAGGCTGGCTGTTGATTTGGGGCTGAAGAGCGCAAGATCGAGTCCTAGGCTTTTTGTCATCCAGCAAGCACACTGTTAGGTGACCAATACGGCGATCGCCAGGGGACAAGGATCCGTCCATGACAAACGCAAGTCTCAGTCGCAGACCCTTTTACGTACACATTGCCACCCTTTTCATCCTGCTTTTCTCCTTGCTGGGGGGCGCCCTCATCGTGCTGCAGTTCCAGCAGGGCATGCAGCAGGGGCTGGAGCACGAACGTCAGAGCTTCCAGCAATACCGGGAGCAGCTTGCCCTCGCCATCAAGCTGAACCAGCGACCGGCCCGCATGTCCCTGAATCTGCTGCGCAGCGGCCAGCTGTCCGCCATGACAGACCTCGAGACGCGGCTCGCCTTCCTGCCCCAGCTGGCGGAAGTACTGGCCAACAGTACCAGTTACGGCGCCATCTATGCCGGTTACGAGGACGGCGATTTCTTTCTGGTTCGCAAGCTGACCGAACGGGCGAGAGGGGCGCTGGAGGCGCCTCCGCCCGAGAGCCGCCTGCTGGTCCAGAGCCTGCATCAGGGACAGGGAGAGTTCCTCTATTTCGACCAGCGGCTGCGGCTGCTGGAGCGGCGCCCCATGCCGGACTACCGTTTCGATCCGCGAGATCGGGGCTGGTACAAGGAGGCGCGCTGGAGCACGGGCATCATAGTGACCCACCCCTACCTCTTCTTCACTACCCGGGAGCCAGGCATGACACTGGCGGTGGAGAGCGACGATCGCCGGGCGGTGATCGGGCTCGATGCGGGCGTGGAGGGGCTCTCTTCCCTCATCGGCGAGTTGCCCCTGCCCGGTCACAGCCAGCTGGTGCTGTTTGACGAGGTCGGGACCCTGCTGGCCACGGATCCCGAGCGCCTCCCAAGCTTCGAGCAACTGAGCCGCCTGCCCATGCTGTCGGCCCTCAATCACCCCATTCTCACCAGGCTGCAACAGGAGATGGCTGCGCGGCCTGCCCTGCTGCATCACCCCGCCGAGCTGACCCTGGCAACGGTTCAGGGTCAGGAGTGGCTGGTCAACCTCTCCTCCCTCGGGGAAGAGTCCCCGTTTTATCTCGCCCTCCTGGTGCCCACCGAGGTGCTCACCGCCCCGGCGCGCCAGGATGCGCTGCACAATCTCGCCTGGGCCCTTGCCGGTCTGCTGCTCCTGCTGCCCGTCATCTGGCTGGCTGCCCGGCGCACTGCCGCCCCCTTGCTGGTATTGACCGGGGAGGCTGAGCGGATCCAGCACTTCGACTTTGGCGAAAGCCCGGGGCCGGATTCGGCGATCCGCGAAATTGACGACCTCGCCCGCGCCATGTCCAGCATGCGCCTGACCCTCGGCAATTTCATGAACATGGGCCGGGCGCTGGCGGCAGAGCATCGCTTCGATTCATTGCTCAGCCGCATCCTGCACGAGACGGTGGCGGCAGCCCAGGCCGAGGGCGGCTGCCTATTCCTGGCCCAGGATAGCGAGATGCAGGCCGTTCACGCCATCTGGCAGGGGCAGCCGCTGGCGTGCGAACAGGTACAGTGGCAGGCGGCGCTGCTCGGCGGTCTCTACCACACGGAGCGCCTCTGCCTGCCCCTCGACGAGGCACAGTGGGCCCGCTACCTCAGCGACTGGGGCCCCTTCCCCGGTGCCTGCCAACTGCTGGTCGAACCCCTTCACAACCACCGTCAGGAGCTGATCGGCTGCCTGCTGCTGATCCTGCCAGACTGCTCGGCCCGCGAACTGGCCTCGCGCATCAGCCTCATCGAAGCGCTGGCGGGCACCTCCTCCTCCGCCATCGAAAACCAGCGCCTGCTGGAGGAGCAGAAGCAGCTGCTGGAAGCCTTCATCGAGCTCATCGCCGGTGCCATCGATGCCAAGAGCCCCTACACCGGCGGCCACTGCCAGCGGGTGCCGGAACTGGCCAGGATGCTGACCCAGGCTGCCTGCGCACAGCAGACAGGGCCCTTTGCCGATTTCCGGCTCAACGAAGAGGAGTGGGAGGCCATCCATATCGCGAGCTGGCTGCACGACTGCGGCAAGGTCACCACCCCGGAGTTCGTGGTGGACAAGGCGACCAAACTCGAGACCATTTACGACAGGATCCACGAGATCCGCACCCGCTTCGAGGTGCTCAAGCGGGATGCTCACATTGAGGCGCTCTGCGCCCTGCTGCCTCCATCCGGGCAGCAGGCCGCCCTCGAGGCTGTAACCCACCTCTGGCACACCCTGGATCAGGAGTTCGCCTTCGTGGCCGAGTGCAATCTGGGGGGCGAGTGGATGGCGCCGGAGAAGCTCGCCAGGCTGGATACCATTGCCAGCCGCACCTGGTTGCGCACTCTGGACGATCGGCTCGGCATCAGTCAGGAGGAGCGCAAGCGCCACCAGGAGGCCCCCTCTCCCCTCCCCTGCCGAGAGTCGCTGCTCGCCGACAAGGCGGTCCATCTCATCCCTCGCCCCGAGCACGACAATCTCGCCCGACACAACCCATGGGGCTTCAAGGTGCGGGTGCCCACCCACCTCTACAACAGGGGGGAGCGCTACAATCTCGCCATCGGCCGTGGCACCCTCACCGAAGAGGAGCGCTACAAGATCAACGATCACATCATCCAGACCATACGCATGCTGGAGAAGCTCCCCTTCCCCCGCCATTTGCGCAAGGTGCCGGAGATTGCGGGGGGCCATCACGAGCGGATGGACGGCACGGGCTACCCGCGCCAGTTGCAAGGGGGGCAGATGAGCATTCCCGCCCGCATCATGGCCATTGCAGACATCTTTGAGGCGCTGACGGCGAGCGATCGCCCCTACAAGTCTGGCAAAACGGTCTCCCAGTCCCTGGCCATCATGGTGAAGATGGTGCAGGAACAGCACATAGACCCGGCCCTGTTTGCCCTCTTCATCGAGAGCGGCATCTGGCGGGACTACGCCAGACACTTCCTCGCCCCCGAGCAGCTGGACGAGGTCGAATGCCAGGCCCTGCTGGCAGGATCACACTGACCTTCCGCTGGCACTCGCCCATAAAAAAACGGTCAACCCAGGTTGACCGTTTTTCGTTCCACTTCGCCCCTTAGAACAGCAGGTGCGCCACACCGGCAATCACCGGCAGGGTGACCAGGGTGCGCAGCAGGAAGATGACGAACAGCTCCCACAACTTGACCGGGATCTTGCTGCCCAGCAACAGAGCGCCCACTTCCGACATGTAGATGAGCTGGGTGACCGACATGGCGGCGATCACAAAGCGGGTGATGTCGCTCTCGATAGTGGAGGCCAGCACCGCCGGGATGAACATGTCGGCGAAGCCCACCATGATGGTCTTGGAAGCAGCTTCCGCCTCCGGCAGTTGCAGCAGCTCGAGCAAAGGCACGAAGGGCGCCCCCAGCCAGTTGAACACCGGGGTGTGCTCCGCCAGCATCAGGGCACAGGTCCCGACGGCCATCACCACCGGCAGCACGCCAAACACCATGTCCAGGGCGTTTTTCACCCCTTCACGCGCCACGGCGCCGAGATCCGTCATGCTGTCGGCCTTGGTCAGGGCACGATGGTAGCCGTAGCTCAGTACGCTGTGCTGATGGGGGATGGCCTCCTGCTTGCGGCACAGGGGAGTACCGTCGCTGTAGACATCCTTCTTCCAGGAGAGCGGCGGCAGGCGCGGCACCACGATGGCGGCCACCACACCGGCCAGGCAGACGGTCAGGTAGAAGGGGACGAACATGTGCTCCAGCTTCACTTGGGAAATCACCACCAGACAGAAGGTGATGGAGACGGCGGAGAAGGTGGTACCGATGACGGCTGCTTCCCGCTGGGTGTAGAACTTGCCTTCATACTGCTTGCTGGTCAGCAGGATCCCGACGCTGCCATCACCGAGCCAGGAGGCGAAGCAGTCCACCGCAGAACGACCCGGCAGACGGAACACCGGACGCATGATGCGGGTCATCATGGTACCGACAAACTCCAGCAGACCAAAATCCAGCAGCAAGGGCAGCAGCAGGCCCGCAAAGATGAAGACGGAGAACAGTACCGGCAACAGATCATGCAGCACCAGGCCGCCGGTCGCCCCTGAGCGCAGCACCTCGGGACCGGCTTCAAAGAAGGTCAACAGCACGAAGACCCCCCCCAGCACCCGCACGCACGCCCAGAAGGGGGAGACGTTGAACAGGCTGTTGAGGAAGGGCCGTTTTACCAGGATCGCCGGTTTGAACAGCCAGGCGATCAGGGTCATCAGCATGGTGGTGGTGATGATGGCGCTGACCATGGCCACCAGATGATCGGCAAACACCGTTTGAACCAGCTTCGCCAACACGGCGACGGGAATGGTGACATTGCCGTCATAGATGACCGGGGTCATGAACAGCAGGATCCCGATCAGTGACGGGATCAAAAACATCAGCACGTTGCGGCGAGTACGGATTGCCGGTGCTTCCAGGGTCTTTTCCAACATATAAACAGCCTTAAATGTGACTTTTCCTTCAGCCGGGCCGCCTGCATACTCATGCCCTCGCCCGGAAAACGGGCGCAAGAATAACCCAAAAAACTGCACAAACAAGCCGTTAATTGATCATTTCAAGCATAAATATTTTATCAGGCGAACCATCCATAAGAACAAACCAAAACAGTCATGCATATCGATTCAATTTGAATGGTTAGCATAATGTTTCATACAGGTTACATTCAGGTGCGCAGTATAATCCGCAGCCACTGTCAGGCAATAAGAGACATGAAAAATATATCTATAGGGTGATCCCGTCGATCGTCCCATAAAAAAACCGGAGCCTGTCTGGCTCCGGTCTTGTCACGAACATGATGCTCAATCGCGAACGTAAATGACTTCGACGCCGTCGTCGTCCTCATCGTCCCAGTCGTCATCGTCCAGGCCATCATCGAAGGCCTTGGACGCCGCCAGGGCATCGGCTTCCGCCTTGGCCAGCTGGTTCTTGTGATAGTCGTCCCACTTGAACTCCACCTTCTCGATGGCGTCTCTGGCATCCTCCGCCAGCTGACGGGGCATGGTGTCCAGCAGATCCAGGATGTCGTAGCACACCTTCTTGGTGCCTTCCTTGCTGATGGCGGTGATGGCGTAGACCGGACCTTCGTGGTTGAGGGCTGCCTTGACTCTGTCCATCACTTCCTGAGCCTCTTCTTCCAGGATCAGGTCCATCTTGTTGAACACCAGCCAGCGCGGCTTGCCCGCCAGCTCGGGGCTGTATTTTTCCAGCTCCCGGACGATGGTCACGGCGTTCTCGGCAGGATCGGAACCATCCACCGGGCAGATATCCACCAGGTGGATCAGGACGCGGCAACGCTCCAGGTGCTTGAGGAAGCGGATCCCCAGGCCTGCACCCTCGGCAGCCCCTTCAATGAGGCCGGGAATGTCTGCAATGACGAAGGAGCGGGAGTTCTCGCCACGTACCACACCCAGGTTCGGTACCAGGGTGGTGAAAGGGTAGTCTGCCACTTTCGGACGGGCCGCAGAAACGGCGCGAATGAAGGTGGACTTGCCTGCGTTGGGCAGACCCAGCATGCCGACATCCGCCAGCAGCAGCAGCTCCAGCCTCAGGGTACGCACTTCACCCGGGGTGCCGTTGCTCTTCTGGCGCGGCGCCCGGTTGACCGAGCTCTTGAAGCGGGTGTTGCCAAGGCCGTGGAAGCCGCCCTTGGCAACCAGCAGCTTCTGATCGTGACTGGTCAAATCCCCCAGCAGCTCGCCGGTGTCTTCATCGGTGGCGCGGGTGCCGACCGGTACTCGCAGGATCTTGTCCTTGCCGCGACGACCGGTACAGTTGGCACTCTGGCCGTTCTCGCCACGCTCGGCGGCGTGGAAGCGCTCGAAACGGTAGTCGATCAGGGTGTTCAGGTTTTCATCGGCCACCAGATACACGTCGCCACCATCACCGCCGTCACCGCCGTCCGGGCCGCCGTTCGGGATGTACTTCTCGCGGCGGAAGCTCACACAACCGTTACCACCGTCACCGGCATCGACTCGAATCTGGACTTCATCAACAAACTTCATAGGTAACCGTCACCTTAATTCGAAAAACCGATACGCAATTATAGTGATACGGGCCCCTTCGGGCGAGGCGCATCTGGCCGATGAGGGCTGTCAGCGCCGGCTCATCCGCGTGCCGTTTTTTCGTCAAACTCATCAGAAAAACAAAAGCCCCGCCAGGTTGGCGGGGCTTCGGATCCTTGCGGTCCGTAATTACTCAGCAACGATGCTGACGTACTTACGATTCTGCGGACCTTTAACTTCGAACTGCACTTTACCGTTCGCGGTAGCGAACAGAGTGTGGTCCTTGCCCAGACCAACGTTCTCACCAGCGTGGAACTTGGTGCCGCGCTGACGAACGATGATGCTGCCAGCCAGAACTGTTTCGCCGCCGAAACGCTTCACGCCCAGGCGTTTAGCTTCAGAATCGCGACCGTTGCGGGATGAACCGCCAGCTTTTTTGTGTGCCATCTATCGGACTCCTCTAATTAAGCGCTGATGCCAGTGATTTTGACTTCAGTGAACCACTGACGGTGGCCCGCTTGCTTACGGTGGTGCTTACGACGACGGAACTTGACGATAGTCACTTTCTCGCCACGGCCGTGAGCCACAACTTCAGCCACAACCTTGCCACCTTCAACGAAAGGAGCACCTACTTTGAAAGTGTCGCCTGCAGCAACCATCAGCACTTCGTTGAAGTCGATGGTAGCGCCAGTCTCAACGTTCAGCTTTTCCAGACGAACGATTTGACCTTCGGCCACACGGTGTTGTTTTCCGCCGCTTTGGAATACCGCGTACATTTGATTAACTCCGTAAAGGCGTGTCTTTTGCTCAAGGCCAGACACGCACAAAAACCTATAACAATGGGCGGGCATTCTACGCAGAACGATTTGCCGAGGCAAGGCCAATTTAGCAAAAAGTTTATTTTGTGCGCATATCTGCCCCCGTGAATAAACGCCTAACTGTAACCCATTGTGAAATCGTGTAGAATCCCCGCCATTGCTAAAAACGCAGTAAATGCTGCCGTCACGTTACGAGACTTATGGACCAACAGACTATCCGTGCGCTCTGTGCCGCCGACATGACGGCGGTCAATGAACTGATCCTGGCGAGACTCCAGTCCGATGTCAGCCTGATCAACCAGCTGGGTTTCTATATTGTCAGTGCAGGCGGAAAACGGATGCGCCCCATGCTGACCGTGATGGCCGCACGCGCACTGGGCTATGAGGGTGAAGATCACCTGAAACTGGCCGCCATCATCGAATTCATTCACACCTCCACCCTGCTGCACGACGACGTGGTCGACGAATCCGACCTGCGCCGCGGCCGGGAAACCGCCAACGCCCTGTTTGGCAACGCCGCCAGCGTCCTGGTGGGTGACTACCTCTACAGCCGCTCCTTCCAGATGATGAGCGAACTCTCCAACCTGAAGGTGATGGAGATCCTCTCCGATGCCACCAATACCATCGCCGAAGGCGAAGTGCTGCAGCTGATGAACTGCAACGATCCGGATACCACGGAAGAGAGCTACATGACGGTCATCTACTGCAAGACCGCCAAGCTGTTTGAAGCCGCGACCCGACTCGCCGCCGTGCTGACCCATCAGCCCGAGCCCGTCGAGCAGGCCATGACCGACTACGGCAAGTACCTGGGTACCGCGTTCCAGATCATCGACGACGTGATGGACTACTGCTCCCAGAGCGAGGAGATGGGCAAGAACGTGGGTGACGATCTGGCCGAAGGCAAGCCGACCCTGCCGCTGTTGCGCGCCATGGAAGTGGGTACCCCGGAAGAGCGTCAACTGGTGCGCGATGCCATCGAGCACCGCAACGGTATGGATCACCTGGAGCGTATTCTGGGCATCCTGGATCGCACCGGAGCTCTCGAATACTCCCGCCAGCGGGCTCGGGAAGAGGCTGACAAGGCCATCGCCGCCCTCGCCATCTTGCCGGACTCCCGGCACAAGCAAGCGCTGGAGACCCTGGCCCACATGGCGGTGCAGCGCAGCGCCTGATGCCAGCCGGCGGACAATAAAAAAGAGGCCAGAGGGCCTCTTTTTTATTGTCCGAATTCCCCGTGCCACTGTCGTATCAACACAGATTCTAACGGGCCAACGCCCACAAGATGACACCACCTGCCACCACCAGACAGCCGCCGATGCGGCGCAGCTGTTCCGGCGGCAACTCCCCGAGCAGGCGCAGCATCTGCTGCCATGCCCTGGGAGCAAGCAAGGGCCCCAATCCTTCGAAGAGCAGCAGCAACCCCAGCCCCATCAACATGGATGTCAGCATCACCTCTCCTTGTCCCTGTTCCCCTGCCGGTCTGTGGCCGGCAAACAAAAGGGCCTGAATCATCAGGCCCTTGGGTCATATCAACACATGTTTACTGCTTGTTGCCGTGCGGCGACTTGAGGTAGCGGAAGAACTCGCTGTCCGGTTTCAGGACCATGAGGTCGTTCCCACCGGCGAAGCTCTTGCGATAGGCCTCCATGCTGCGCACGAAACTGAAGAACTCGGGGTCCTTCTTGTAGCTGTCGGCATAGATCCTGGCGGCTTCGGCATCCCCTTCACCACGCAGTTGACGGGCATTACTCTCGGCGTCGGCGATCATCACGGTCACCTTGCGGTCGATGTCTGCACGCAGGATCTCGGCCTGCTCGCGGCCCTGTGAACGGTGTTCACGGGCTACCGCAGTCCGCTCGGCACGCATCCGCTGATAGATGGAGCTGGAAACTTCCACCGGCAGGTTGATCTGCTTGATGCGCACATCCACCACCTTGATGCCGAGCTCGGAGGAGCGCGCCATCTTCATCAGGGCATCTTCCATCACGGTACTGCGCTCGCCGGAGACGATGTCCTTGATGGTGCGGTTACCGATCTCGGAACGCAGGCCGTTGTTGATCTTGCGCTTGAGCAGGTCTTCAGCCTGGATCTTGTTGCCACCACCGGTCGCCAGGTAGTACTTGGAGAAGTCCTCGATCTTCCACTTCACGTAGGAGTCGATGATGAGATCCTTCTTCTCGGACGTAACGAAGCGATCCGCCTGGCCTTCCAGGGTCTGGATGCGGGCATCCATCTTACGTACCTGGTCGATGAGCGGCACCTTGAAGTGCAGGCCCGGCTCGTACAGGCGCGGTTCACCGGAGTCGACCCGTTTCACCTTGCCAAACTGCACCACGATCCCCTTCTGTCCTTCATCGACGATGAAGATGGAAGAGAAGCAGACCATGGCGGCCACAGCGATGACACCAATAGCTAGCTTTTTCATCTATCAGTTTCTCCCTGTGCTGAAACGATCACCGCCACGCAGCGGGGTCGGAGTGGAGTTGGCCCCTTCGTTGGACGGCTGGGCCGCCTCGACTGCCGGGGTGCCCGCAGGACGTGCCGGTTGCACGGCATTCGCCTTGCCAGAGAGCTTGTCGAGCGGCAGGTAGATCATGCTGTTGTTGCCAGCCGGCATGTCGACCACCACCTTGTTGGCCTGCTGATAGAGCTCTTCCATGGTTTCCAGGTAGATACGATCACGGGTCAGCTCGGGCGCGGCCTGATACTGGGGCAGCAGCTCGTTGAAGCGAGCGACTTCACCCTTGGCCTTCAACACGATCTGGGACTTGTAGGCTTCGGCCTCCTGCTCCAGACGTTTGACCTGGCCACGAGCCTTGGGCTCCACTTCACGGGCATAGGCTTCCGCTTCACGGATGAAACGCTGCTCATCTTCCTGGGCGGAGATGGCGTCATCAAACGCATCCTTCACTTCTTCCGGCGGACGCGCCGGCAGGAAGTTGACGTCCACGATCTGCAGACCCATCTGATAGGGCTCGATGATGCTGTCGATCACCTGCCAGGTTTCCTGACGCACCTTCTCACGACCCGTGGTCAGCACATCGTCCATCCGGGTGTGACCCACCACGTAGCGCAGGGCGCTGTCCGTGGCCTGGCTCAGGCTCTCGTCTGCATTGGTCACGCTGAACAGGTACTGCTCGGGATCGACCACGCGATACTGCACGTCCATCTCGACCCGCACCACGTTCTCATCCTGGGTCAGCATGAAACCGGACGCCGGCAGGGAACGGACCGATTCCACGTCCACCGGGATCACCCGGTCGATGAAGGTCGGTTTCCAGCGCAGACCGGGATCCACGTTGTGGGAGTATTCGCCAAAGCGCAGCACCACGCCCCGCTCGGCTTCGCGAATGGTGTAGAAGCCGCTGACGACCCACACCACCACGGCCACCACCAAGGCAATGGAGAGGCCGAACTTGCCGACGTCACCACCACCGGATTTGCCACCACCGAGCAGACCGCCAAAACGACGGCTCACCTTGCGAAGCATCTCGTCCAGATCAGGGGGGCCCTGATTCTTGCCGTTGTTCCCCCAGGGGTCACGGTCTTTGCCATTGTTACCAGGCTCATTCCAAGCCATCAGCGTCTCCATTAATACATGCGGATGGATATCATCTCTATCGGGCCACAGAGGGGCGATGAAATCAGCAAACCAGTTATGTTCATCGACCCATCAATGCCTGATAAAGCGTTGTAAAATCTCACCTTCTTGTTTCATGAGGCGGTTCCAGTCAGCCAGTTGCAGGCGAACTTCCAGCACAAAGTCCCCCTCCTCGCTGAAACCTTCCTGCTCGATACCTTTCAGCCGATAGAGCGCACTGCGCAGTCTGGCGGCGGAAGGGGGCAGTTGCAGGGTGTGATGCACCATGGAGCCGGCCAGCAGTTCGGTCAGTGCCTGGAACAGGTATTCACTGCCCTCGCCAGTCTGGGCCGACAACCAGACTCGCACCGGTCGTCCAGCCTCATCCCGTTCAAGACCAGCCGGACGATCCCCCAGCTTGTCGATCTTGTTGCAGATCATCAGTTGGGGACGGTCATCCGCCTCGATCTCGGCCAGCACACGCTGGACCGACTCGATATTCTCCTGCATCTGTTCATCGGCGCAGTCCACCACGTGCAGCAGCAGGTCCGCTTCGCGAGTCTCCTGCAGGGTCGCCTTGAAGGCCGCGACCAGATCATGGGGCAAGTGCCGAATAAATCCAACTGTATCCGCCAGGATCACATCACCCACATCCTGGATCACCAATTTGCGCAGGGTGGGGTCCAGGGTTGCGAACAATTGGTCGGCAGCATACACGCTGGCATCTGTAAGTTGGTTGAACAAAGTGGATTTTCCGGCGTTGGTATACCCCACCAGAGAAACGGTCGGCACTTCGTTGCGGTTGCGGGCACGGCGCCCCTGCTCCCGCTGCTTGGCCACCTTGTCGAGGCGGCGCAAAATGGCCTTGATGCGCTCACGCAGCAGGCGTCGGTCGGTTTCAAGCTGGGTTTCACCCGGGCCGCGCAGACCGATCCCCCCCTTTTGTCGCTCAAGGTGGGTCCAGCCTCGCACCAGACGAGTGGAAAGATGGCGCAACTGGGCCAGTTCGACCTGCAACTTGCCTTCGTGAGTGCGGGCGCGCTGGGCGAAGATATCGAGGATAAGGCCTGTCCTGTCCACGACCCGGCACTGGAACAGACGCTCCAGGTTGCGCTCCTGGGCGGGGGTCAGGGCATGGTTGAAGATGACCACATCGGCGTCCAGCATCTGGACCTGGGACGCGATCTCTTCCGCCTTGCCGCTGCCGACAAAAAATTTGGCGCTGGGTGCGCTGCGACTGGTGGTGATCACCCCCAGTGCATTGACCCCGGCCGAGCTCACCAGCATCTTGAGCTCGTCCAGATCCTCCCGCTCGCCCTCATCGCTGAAGTTGACATGTACCAGAACGGCCTGTTCACCAGCTTCGTAACGGTCAAACAAGCGCTTGCTCCTTGACAGGTATCATGATGGATCTGAGTTGGCGAGTGGACTCGCCGCAGGATATCACGCCTCGGCTTCACCCTGCTCTTCACCGGCGGCGCCCGGGGCGTGCTGGTGATGGTTGACGGCACGGGCCGGCACCACGGTGGAAATGGCGTGCTTGTAGACCATCTGGCTCACGGTGTTCTTCAGCAGAATGACAAACTGGTCAAACGATTCGATCTGACCCTGCAGTTTGATGCCGTTCACCAAATAGATAGAAACAGGAATACGCTCACGGCGCAGCGCATTCAAAAACGGGTCTTGGAGAGATTGCCCCTTAGCCATCTTTCTTTTCCTTATAGTTTGTTGTTTTTAAACACCGGATATTCAATATAACAACCTGATTATACAGGAGTGTCAAGCCGGACCAGCTTGGGCGACGACCCTGGCCAGATTGCCAGACTCACCAGATTCCAACCAGGTCACATCAGGCCAACCGCGCAACCAGGTCATCTGACGCTTGGCCAACTGGCGGGTGGCAACAATGCCGCGATAACGCATCTCATCATACTCCACTTCCCCCGCCAGGTAGTCCCACATTTGGCGGTATCCCACGCAGCGAATGGAGGGAAGATCCGGGGTGAGATCCCCCCGCTCGTAAAGCGCCCTGACCTCCTGCTCGAAGCCGCTGCCCAGCATCTTGTCAAACCGCTGCTCGATGCGCTGGTGCAGCACGGCCCGATCCCTCGGCGCGATGGCAAACTGCAGCGCCCGGTAGGGCAGCCCCTCTCCCTGTACCTGGGTCAACTCGGTGAGGGTCTTGCCGCTGATGCGGTAAACCTCGAGCGCCCGGCACAGGCGCTGGGGATCGTTGGGGTGGATGCGGGCACCGGCCACCGGGTCGATGCGCACCAGTTCGTCGTGCAGCGCCTGCCAGCCGAGGCGGGCAGCTTCTTCCTCGATGCCGGCCCGAATGGCGGGATCGGCGGAAGGCAGTGGAGAAAGCCCCTCCAGCAGCGCCTTGAAATAGAGCATGGTGCCGCCCACCAGCAGCGGAATGCGGCCACGGTCGGCGATCTCTTTCATCTCCCGCAGGGCATCCTTGCAAAAATCCGCCGCCGAATAGCTCATGGCGGGATCCAGGATGTCGATGAGCCGGTGCGGGGCCTGCGCCAGCTCGGCTGGCGTCGGCTTGGCGGTGCCTATGTCCATGCCGCGATAGATGAGCGCGGAGTCCACGCTGATGATGTCGCAGGGCAGGGCCTGGCACAGTTCAATGGCGAGATCCGTCTTGCCGGAGGCCGTCGGCCCCATCAGAAAAATTGCAGTCGGCAAGTCAGCCACGTTAAACACTCCCTTCGGCCGCCCCTTCACGGGCGAACCGGCATAAAACTGGTCATATGGATGCAACAGACGACGAGACGCCGTCAGTTGCCATCGGCAAACTCGGCCAGCACGTTCGCCAGCGGCAACGGGCGCACCATGCGAACGTCTGCCAGTTGGTCACTGAAATCGACAACAAGTTCCGTCAACAACCGGGTGGCAGTGGCAAAATCGTATATTTTTTCGGCACTTATGCCTTGTTCCACCAACCACTGGCATAATACTCCAGCCTGCGCGTCGGCATCACTGTCAGATCCGCTCTCGACCAGTTGCAACAATTCGGGTAAGAGGCGGGCCAGATCGGTCTGGCGCAGCAGGGCAGGCACCCGAGTCAGGATCATGGTGTCGCGTCCCCCGCTTTTCAACTCCAGCCCCATGCGTTTGAGCAGGCGTTCCCGCTCCTCCACCAGGGCGACCAGGTTTTTCGGCAGCTTGAAGGAGACCGGCAGCAACAGAGGCTGGGCCGCCAGCCCCTGGCCCCAGGCATCCAGCAGCCAGTGGCGCAACAACAGACGCTCGGCACGCACCAGGGAGAGCAGCGCCAGCTGCCCCTGACGCTCCATCAGCAGATAGGCCTGCTCGACCAGGCTCAGGGCGCGCCACTCCCCCGTTCGGGCTGGCGTCTCGACGGCACCGCTCTCGGCTACGGGCCGGGATGCCGGCATCGCCACCTCGGGCAGGGTGGTGAGCAAGGCGCCCATGCCTCGCATCGCGGCCCGGCTCGGGGGTTCGGGAGGCTGGTAGTGTCCTCCCCTGCCACCACCGCCTTCCCGCACGCCGTCGCCATCTCGTGCAGGGGCAGGAGCCCGATAGCCGTGTTCGGCACCGTACCACTCGGTGCGCGGCGCCTGACCCGGATAGGTGATCTCCGGGCTGCCCGGCAGCTCGACCTGAGTCTCGGCCAGGGGTGCATCGGTGGCGCTCCCTGCCCCGTCCTGACGCAGGGCGGTAAACAGCGCCTGGAAGATGAAATCGTGGATGAGACGCGCCTGATGGAAACGCACTTCGTGCTTGGCCGGATGGACGTTGACATCTACCTGGCGGGGATCCAGCTCGATATAAAGCACATAGGCCGCGAAGCGGTCGGCGGGCAGCAGCTCGTCATAGGCCTGGCGAATGGCGTGATTGATGAGCTTGTCCCGCATCATGCGGCCATTGACATAGGTGTATTGCAGGTCGTTCTGCGGCCTGGCTCCTGCCGGGGTGGCCAGCCAGCCCCACAACCGCACGTCGCTGTGTTCGCTCGATACCGCCAGGGCATGGTGCATGAAGGGGGAGCCGCAGACGGCGGCAAGGCGGCGCTCCTGCTCCGCCACCGTGTTGGCCGCCTTGTACTGGCGCACCACCTTGCCGTTGTGGCGCAGGATCAGGGTGGCGTCGAAGCGGGAGAGCGCGATGCGGCGCACCAGTTCGTCGATGTGGGCAAATTCGGTCTTTTCGCTGCGCATGAACTTGCGCCGCGCCGGGGTGTTGAAGAAGAGATCCACCACCTCCACCGTGGTGCCCACCGGGTGGGCCGCCGGCTTGACGGTGACGCTCATCTCGCGCCCTTCCGCCTGGGCCTGCCAGGCCTCGCTCTGCTCTGCCGTACGGGAGGTGAAGGTGAGGCGGGAGACGGAGCTGATGGAGGCGAGCGCCTCCCCGCGAAAGCCCAGGCTGTTGATCCCTTCCAGATCGTCCAGGGTCGCCACCTTGGAGGTGGCGTGGCGCGACAGCGCCAGCACCAGCTCATCCCTGGCGACACCGCAGCCGTTGTCACGAATGCGGATAAGCTTGGCGCCTCCCTTGTCGATGTCGATCTCGACCCGGTCAGCCCCCGCATCCAGGCTGTTTTCCACCAGCTCCTTGACCACGGAGGAGGGCCGCTCCACCACCTCACCGGCAGCAATCTGGTTGGCCAGAATCGGCGGCAATATACGGATTGGCATCGCTTGCTCCTGCAGATGAAAAAGGGGAAGAGGTGGACCTGGCGCCATCAATGCTCACCGCCCCTCCCTGCCATCGGCAGAGAAGGGCGGCGTTCTTCACCCGCGCTATTTTCGCGGAATATAGAGCACCTGCCCTATCTGGATGTCCCGCGACTTGAGCTTGTTGATCTCCACCAGTCGCGCCTGACTCACCCCATGTTTCTCGGCGAGCCGGGAGAGACTCTGACCACGGGTGACCACGTGGCGGATCATGTTGGACTTGTCGTTGCTCTGCACGCTGGCTACCGGCGCACTCGGCTCCTGGGCTGCGACCTTGTAAGGTTTGATCACGCCGACACCGGAGGCGCTGCCGACGCTGCTGACCGGGGCGCCGCCCTCACCGACGCGATAGGGCTCGCTCGCCGGCATCCGGTTGGTCACGACCTGCTGCGTTGGCTGGGCAACCGGCTTGCTGACGGCGACCGGCTTGCTGGCAGGCGCCTGACGCGGCGGGGCGGCAACCTGGCCCTTGCCGGTGAGCATGGGCCCCTTGGTCGGATGACTGCGGTAATAGTTGCGGATCCCCTCGAAGATGGCCCGGGCCAGCTGATCCTGATAGCTGGCGGTGGCCAGCAGCTTCTCCTCGGCGTGGTTCGAGATAAAGCCCGTCTCCACCAGTACCGAGGGGATGTCCGGCGCCTTCAGCACCGCCAGACTCGCATGTTCCGGCGCCTTCTTGTGCAATCTGGCCACCCGGCCGAGCGAGCGCAGGATCTGGCGGCTGACGTCATAGCCCTCGGCCCTGGACTTGTCCATGGAGAGATCCAGGAAGGTCTGCGCCAGATAGGGGTTGGGATCGGATTCGGCCAATACCTTGCCAACGCCCCCCAGCAGCTCCCCCTGTTTCTCCTGCTTCTCGAGCCAGCTACCCATCTCGCGGTTGGCGCGATTGGTCGACAGCACCCAGACGGAGGCGCCGCGAGGAGTCGAGTTGTGGAAGCTGTCGGCATGCACCGACACCAGCAGGTCGGCCTTGGCCTTGCGGGCGATTTCGGAACGTTTGTTGAGATCGACGAAGTAGTCGCCACGGCGGGTCAGCACGGCTCGCATGCCGGGCTCCCGGTCGATGAGGGCCGCCAGCTTCTGGGAGACCGCCAGGGTCACCCGTTTCTCGTAGGTGCGGCGCGGGCCGATGGAGCCCGGGTCTTCCCCGCCGTGACCAGGATCGATGGCGATGACGATGGCCTTGCCGTGTCCCCCGACGGGAGCGGGCTGCGCCGCAGCGCTCCCCTTCTCTTCATAGGGAAGATCGATCACCAGACGGTGGCCATAGGGACCTGCCGGCGCCAACGGGAAGACCACCGGCTTGATGGCAGAGCCGAGATCCAGCACCAGTCGCAGGCCCCCCTTCTCCAGCGGCGTGCTCTCGCGGATCTTGCGCACCAGCTCGCTCTTGTTCTCGATGCGGGCCAGGTTGGTGGCGTTGCTCGCCCCTTTCAGGTCGATGACCAGACGGTTCGGACCGGTCAGGGTGAAGTAGTTGAAATTGGGGGCGCTGCTCATGTCGAGCACCACCCGGGTGTTGTCCGGTGATGGCCACACCCGCACACTCTTGAGCTGATTGGCCCAGGTGGGCAATGCCATCAGGGAGAGAACAAAAACAAGGATCACGCGCACTGAGATGACAACCGTTCCAGAATGGCTTCGCCGATAGCAGTGCGGGCATCAATCTGCACCTCGCGCTGCTCGTTTGCATAACTCAGGGTGATCTCGAGATCCGGGGCTGGCAGCCAGCCGTCGCCCTTCTCTGGCCACTCCACCAGGCAGAGGGTATCGGCGGCGAAATAGTCGCGAATGCCCATGAACTCCAGCTCTTCCGGGTCGGCCAGTCGATAGAGATCGAAGTGATAGACCTGCCACTGGGCAAGCTCATAGGGCTCCACCAGGGTATAGGTCGGACTCTTGACCTTGCCCTCATGACCCAGTCCCTGCACCCAGCCTCGGGTCAGAGTGGTTTTGCCGGCCCCGAGGGCACCGTGCAGAAATACCGTGGTGGCCTGTTGGCACGCCTTTGCCAGACGGCCACCCAGCGCCACTGTTGCTGCCTCGTCCGGCAGTGTCATCATCAAGGTTTTTGCCATGTTCTTCTTGTTACTTGTTACTGTGTCGGATTGACCAGACGACGGATCCAGGGCAGCAGATCCGATGCCAGCATGCCCCTCTCACCCTCGGCGGCGGCCAGATCGGCTGCCTCTGCGTGGATCACGGCCCCGAGTCGGGTGGCCATGCCCGCAGACCAGCCCTGAGCCAGGAGGGCGGCGATTATACCAGACAAGAGGTCACCCATGCCGCCACTGGCCATGCCGGGGTTGCCCTCGTCGCACAGGGAAATGCGCCTGCCGTCGCAGATGAGCGACCCCGCCCCTTTGAGCAACACCACACCACCGTAGCGCTGTTGCAGTCGCGAGACGGCCGCAAACCTGTCCCCCTCGACCTCGGCGATGGAGCAACCCAGCAGGCGAGCCGCCTCCCCGGGGTGGGGCGTGAGCACCCAATTATCCTGATGACGGGGGGCCTGCGCCAGCCAATTCAATCCATCGGCATCCAATACCAGTGGCACGGCGGCTCCGATGCCCTGTTCGAACCGGGCCCGGCCCCACCCATCCTGACCGAGCCCGGGGCCCAGTACCTGCACCGATGCCCACCCTTCATCCATGTCCGACGGGCATCCCATCAGCTCGGGTTGAACCAGGCTGGCCGCCGGGCAATCCGGGTGCTGGCGCAGGCGTACCAATCCCGCCCCCGCCCGCAGACAGGCCTGACCCGCCAGCAGGATGGCCCCCTGCATGCCGAGGTTCCCCCCCGTCAGCAGTACCTTGCCGCTGTGTCCCTTGTGAGCCGAGCGCCTGCGCGGGGTCAGCAACCCCTTGAGGCTGGGATAATCGATCCGCTCGGCAGCGGGAACCCGTTCCTCCCCCGGCGTCACTCCCAGGGGATCCCGATCGAGGTGGCCGACTCCGTCTACCCCGTCGGCGGTGAGCATGCCCTGCTTGATGCCGATGAAGGTGAGGGTGCGGGTGGCACGCACCAGTGCGCCCATGGCGCGGCCGGTGTCGGCATGGAGACCGGAGGGGAGATCCACCGCCAGCACGGGCGCGTTCAAGCCATTGATTGTTGCGACGATCTTTGTCATTGACGAGGAGAGGGGAAGCTGGACGCCGGTACCGAGCAGTGCGTCTATGACCAGATCCGGCGGCGGCAGCGTGGCGGGCAGCAGATCCTCGGCCATGGTCACGCCCCCCCCCGATGCGAGCCACTCTTCGGCAGCCCGCCTGGCATCTCCCCTCAGCAGGCCGGGAGCCCGGGCGGCAATCACCAGAGGTTCGAGGCCGATGCGCCGGGCAAGGCGGGCCAGCACGTAGCCATCCCCACCGTTGTTGCCAGGGCCGACGAAGATCCACCACTGGCGGCTGTCGGGCCAGTGGTGACAGGCATAGTTGCACAGCGCACTCCCAGCCCGCTCCATCAGCACATAGAGGGGCAACCCCTCGTGCTCGGCCCAGCGCCGTTCCATGCTGCGGATCTGCTCGGCCCGCCACAGGGGTTGTGCTAGACTCTCCCACTCATTTTTGCGGATAGCGTCCCCGAACACCTCTACCATGACGGCCCCCACGTTTCATCATCCCATGACCCGGCAACTGGCACGCCATATTGACGCCCTGCGCCTGCCACACTACTGCAGGCAGAGGGGAGATGCTGCATGACGGCTGCCGAACTTGCGCAACTGGCCCACGATATCAAGCTCTGGGCAAGGGAGCTAGGATTTGACCAGGTCGGCATCGCCGACACCGATCTCACCCTGGAAGAGCCAAGGTTGCAGGCCTGGCTGGATGCCGGTTATCACGGCACCATGGACTACATGGCGCGCCACGGCATGATGAGGGCCCGCCCCCACGAGCTGTTGCCGGGCACCTTGCGGGTCATCTCGGTGCGGATGAACTATCTGCCGTTCGAGGCGGGCTTTGCCGCCACCCTGCGCGATCCCACCCTCGGCTACATCAGCCGCTATGCCCTCGGCCGCGACTACCACAAGGTGCTTCGCAACCGGATCAAACAGTTGGGGGAGCGCATCGAGCTGCGGTGCGAAACCCTGTTGCAGGCGACGGGACAAACCCTGGGCGAGTGGCGCCCCTTTGTCGACTCGGCCCCCATTCTGGAACGGCCGCTGGCGGCCAAGGCCGGCCTTGGCTGGGTGGGAAAGCACTCACTGCTGATCAACGAGTCCGCCGGTTCCTTCTTCTTTCTGGGGGAATTGCTCATCGCCCTGCCGCTGCCCGTGGATGCCCCGGTGGAGAAGGAGCTGTGTGGCAAGTGCGTGGCCTGCATCAACATCTGCCCCACCGGTGCCATCATCGCCCCCTATGTGGTGGACGGACGGCGCTGCATCTCCTATCTCACCATCGAGAACGACGGCCCCATTCCCGAGGAGTTCAGGCCGCTCATGGGCAATCGCATCTATGGCTGTGACGACTGCCAGCTCATCTGCCCCTGGAACCGCTATGCCGATGCCAGCCCCGAACCCGATTTCAGTCCCCGTCCCGACCTGCATCGCCCTCCCCTGCTGGTGCTGTGGCGCTGGAGCGAAGCCGAATTTCTCAAGCACACGGAAGGCAGCCCCATCCGCCGCATCGGCTATCATCGCTGGCGCCGCAACCTGGCGGTGGCCCTTGGCAACGGGCCGGCCAGCAGCGAGGTCCTGGCCGCCCTGCAACAGGCGTTGCCTGAGGCGGCGCCCATGGTGGCCGAGCATATCGAGTGGGCGCTGGCGACCCTGGCCAGGCGTCAGCAGGAAGAGAATAAAAAGACGCGATTGCTGATCCGCTGCATCGAAAAAGGTCTGCCGGATCACGCATAAGTGATCTGGCACTTGCCGGATCGCAGCCATTTTTTCATGCTCTGCCGACCATTGAACATCGGCACAATAAAAGGAAGATTCTGATGCAGATGCTGGGAGTAGATATTGGGGGGTCCGGGATCAAGGGCTGCCTGGTCGACACCGAAACCGGGGAGCTGATTGGCGAACGCCACCGCATCGCCACACCGCAACCGGCAACCCCGGCCGCCGTGGCACACACCCTCAAGGCGTTGGTCGAACACTTCCAATGGAAGGGCCCCGTGGGGTGCGGGTTTCCCGCCACCATCCACAACGGCATCGCCAAGAATGCCTCCAACATCGACAAGAGCTGGATTGAGACCGATGCCGCCCACCTGTTTGCCGATGTGACCGGCCTGCCCTGCCATGTCCTGAACGACGCCGATGCGGCCGGTCTGGCGGAGATGCGCTTTGGCACCGGGCAGGATCGCCAGGGGGTCATCATTCTCATCACCGTCGGCACCGGCATCGGTACCGCCGTCTTCGTCAATGGCCAGTTGCTGCCCAATACCGAACTGGGTCACCTGATGCTGGAAGGCATGGTGGCCGAACACTATTGCTCCGATGCGGTGCGCAAGCGCGAGGATCTTTCCTGGGGCCGCTGGGGCAAACGTTTCAACAAATACCTGGCTCGCCTGGAGTTTCTGTTCTCCCCCGACCTCTTCATCCTGGGGGGCGGCAGCGCCGCCAAGCTCGACAAGTTCATCGACAAGATTGAGACCCGGGCTCCCCTGGTGGCGGCCGCGAACCTCAACCAGGCCGGCATCATAGGCGCCGCCCTCTATGGCGCGGCCCGGCAAGGGGGCTGACCGCCAGCAGCATCAGAAGACCCGGCCCGTGCCGGGTCTCTCTCATCCGGGCTCAGAGATCGTCGAGGCGATGAGCACCGTGTACCAGACGGGTCAGGCGGGATTGGGCCATGGAGGCCAGGGCTTTCAGCAGCGCCGCCGTGTCGGGCGTGGGGCACTCCCGGGCCAGACGTTCCAGCTCGCCGATGAGCCTCTCCTCCTGGCGTGACACCAGGGCCACTATCTCCGCGGGCTGGGTTGTGGCGGGCAGCGCCAGACGATCCCCCTCGGCCAGCAGATCCTCGCCAAACCCCTGATCCAGCCAGGTCTCCTTCACCGCGCTGCCCATCTGCTCGCGATAATCGTGCAGATGAGCCGCCGCGGCATCCTCCCGCCCTTGCAGATAGGCCAGCAACATCCTGCTGCGCTCAGCATCCACCCGGGGGATCTGGCGCCCGTAAATGCGCCCTTGCCGATGATGAAGCTCCTCGAGATAGAGCATCAGGTCCTTGATCTGTTGGAATCGCATCTCGCCTCCCTCCTGGCATCCACCTGCAGCCAGTATAGGGAGCTGGCATGTCGACACGGCCACGAACTGGTCATTTATTGTTCTGCATCAAGGAGATGGAAAAGAAAGCAGAAAAAGAGACAGCAGGAGGAAGGGGAAACCGGCAGCGATGCTGCCCGGACAACCGGGCACCTTGCCCGAAGGGAGGCATCAAATCGACGACATAAAAGATATTTACCAGCTTATATTCGGACTAAAGTCACCAAATCGGAATCTAATATTGATGCTGGTGGTGATACCTCCACACCATAGTCAAATGGCGGGAATCCTTATCCATTTTTTAGACGTCTAGACGTAAAAACATGCGTTGACACAGCCATCCGGACATCTTAGCATCATCCTCCATGATGACAGAGCTACCCAGTGAAACCTCTGCCCAATTTACCCGCCTGTAGCGCCCTGTGCTTTAAGGCTGTTAGCACGGAAGAATCCATGATTAAGTTGATCGGTCTCAACAAAGTCTACGGTAAAGGCAGTGATGCCGTGCACGCCCTGCGTGACGTGAGCCTGCATGTGCCCCAAGGCAAGATCTTCGGGGTGATCGGTGCCTCCGGTGCCGGCAAGAGTACCCTCATCCGCTGCGTCAACCTGCTGGAGCGCCCCACCGAGGGGCAGGTCATCGTCGATGGCCAGGACCTGGTCGCCCTCAGCGAGCGGGATCTGACTCAGGCTCGCCGCCAGATCGGCATGATCTTCCAGCACTTCAACCTGCTGGCCTCTCGCACCGTCTCCGCCAACATCGCCTTCCCGCTGGAGCTGGCGGGCTGGAGCAAGGACAAGATCCAGAGCCGGGTCAGCGAACTGCTGGCCCTGGTCGGGCTGGAAGCCCGTGCCCACGCCTATCCGTCCGAGCTCTCCGGCGGGCAGAAGCAGCGCGTCGCCATCGCCCGTGCCCTGGCACCGGCTCCCAAGGTCCTGCTGTGTGACGAGGCAACCTCGGCCCTCGACCCCCAGACCACCCGCTCGATCCTGACCCTGCTCAAGGAGATCAACGTCAAGCTGGGGCTCACCATCCTGCTCATCACCCACGAAATGGACGTGGTGAAGGGGATCTGCGACGAAGTGGCCATCATCAGCGACGGCCGTCTCATTGAGCAGGGGGAAGTGGCCTGGTTCTTCAGCAATGCCAAGACCCAGCTGGCCCGGGATTTCATCCACTCCACCATCCACCTGGAAGTGCCCCAGGAGTATCAGGATCGGATGAGTAGCGACCGGGTGCCCGGCAGCTATCCCCTGGTGAAGCTCGGCTTTACCGGGACCACGGTGGATTCGCCGCTGATTTCCGAGGCGAGCCGCCGTTTCAACATCGACATCAGCATCCTGAGCGCAGACATCGAATACGCCGGTGGCGTCAAGTTCGGCTTCCTGCTGGCGGAACTGTTCGGGGACGAGGCCCAGTGCGAGGCCACCCAGCAGTTCCTCATCGACAACCACATTCAGCTGGAGGTAATGGGTTATGTCCGAAGCAATGATTAATCTGCTGATTTCGGCTCTGGGCGACACCCTCATCATGGTGTTTGCCTCCGCCCTGTTCGGCTGCCTGCTCGGCCTGCCGCTCGGCGTGGCGCTGCACGTGACCAAGGCAGGGCAGATCCTGGCCAATCCGCTGCTCAACAAGGTCTTGGGCGTCATCGTCAACGTCGGTCGCTCGGTGCCCTTCATCATTCTGCTGGTCGCCATCATTCCGTTGACCCGCTTCATCGTCGGCACCAGCATCGGCACCATCGCCGCCATCGTGCCGCTGACCGTGGGCTGCATTCCCTTCATCGCCCGCCTGGTGGAAGGGGCCCTGATGGAGGTGCCTGACGGTCTGCTGGAAGCGGCCAAGGCCATGGGGGCCAAGCCCCTGCAAATCATCGCCAAGGTGCTGCTGCCCGAGGCCCTGCCGGGGATCCTCAACAGCGTCATCATCACCCTCGTCACCCTGGTGAACTACTCCGCCATGGCTGGTGCCATCGGAGGCGGTGGTCTCGGTGATGTGGGTATTCGCTACGGCTACCAGCGTTTCGATCCCACCGTCATGCTGGTCACCGTGGTCATTCTGGTGGTGCTGGTTCAACTCATCCAGAGCGCGGGTGAGCGCCTGGTCAAACAATGTGATCATCGTTAATCGTCGATTTCTGACAGGAGGTTTTTATGAAATTGGGCATCAAATCCGCAGCAGCTGCGCTGCTGGCAACCCTGGTACTGGTCGGCTGCGGCCAGAAAGAAGAGAACAAGACCCTGAAGGTGGGCGCCATCGCCGGTCCCGAGACCGAGCTGGTTGAGACCGCGGCCAAGGTGGCCAAGGAAAAATACGGCCTGACCGTCGAAGTGGTCACCTTCTCCGACTACGTCACCCCGAACGTGGCCCTGAACGACGGCAGCGTCGACGTCAACGCCTTCCAGCACAAGCCCTACCTGGATGCCCAGATCCGTGATCGCGGCTTCAAGCTGGTGCCGGTCGGCAACACCTTCGTCTACCCGATCGCCGGTTACTCCAAGAAGGTCAAGGCCCTGTCCGAGCTGAAAGACGGTGCCCAGATCGCGGTGCCGAACGATCCGACCAACCTGGGCCGTTCCCTGATCCTGCTGGAGAAGCAGGGCCTGCTGAAGCTGAAAGAGGGTGCCGGTCTGGAAGCGACCGTGCTGGACATCGCCAGCAACCCGCGCAACTTCAAGATCGTCGAGCTGGAAGCCGCACAACTGCCGCGCTCCCTGGAAGACGTGGATCTGGCCATCATCAACAACACCTTCGCCGGTCAGATTGGTCTGACCCCGACCGAGAATGGCCTGTTTGTCGAAGACAAGGAGTCCCCCTACGTCAACCTGATCGTTGCTCGCGAGAACAACAAGGACGACGAGAAGGTCAAGGAGTTCGTCCAGTCCTTCCAGACCGACGAGGTCTTCAAGAAGGGGACCGAGCTGTTCAAGGGCGGTCTGGTGAAAGGTTGGTAATCACTCACTCTGGAAAAAAGGCCACGTCAAGCGTGGCCTTTTTTTTTACCCCCGTTATCATAGCCAGAAGCACGGCAACACGAAAAACAGAACAACAATGAAGAAATGGTATCTGGCCTACTGCAAACCCAAGGAAGAGGCCCGCGCCCGCGCCCATCTGGCAGCCCAGGGCGTTGAATCCTATTACCCCATGGTCGAGATTGAAAAACTGCGGCGAGGCAAGCGCGTGCCCCAGCGCGAGCCCATGTTCCCCAACTACCTCTTCATCTACGTGGATCTGGAAGAGGTCACACCGGTCACCCTGAAATCGACCCGGGGCATCAGTCGCATCATCCACTTCGGCAAGGAGTGGACCCCCGTCAGCAGCCAGCTGATCTACCGGCTCATGAGCCGGGACGACAGCGACGAGGCGCGCGCCAGCTATGCCCGTCTACCGACCCAGGGAGACAAGGTACTTATCGAATCCGGCCCCCTCGCCGGGTTTGAAGCCATCTATCTGGAGCCGGATGGCGAAAAGCGGGCCATCCTGCTGGTCAACCTGCTCAACCAGGAGACCTGCAGCAGCTTCGAAAACCAGGCCTTCCGCCGCCTGGAGTGACCTGTCCTGCCGGCAGAAAGAGCCACAGGGAAGTACACAAGACACCATCCCCCTGCTTCCGAACGGTCAGGACCGCACCTGCGTCGTGCATTCTTCCACCACCAGGTTGTCGGGCCGAAAAAAACGGGGCAGACCCAGAGGTCTGCCCCGTTTCTCTCTCCCTTGCGTCAGGCATCCAGTTCGAATCGGCTGATGGCCGATGTCAGTCTCCCCGTCTCCCGGGTCAGGCGGGCGGCGATCTGCTCCCCCTGCTGGCCATGCTCGCTGGACTGATGGCTGAGCCCGGCAATCTCCTCCACCGTGCCCGCCACCTCCTGCGCCGCCCTTGACTGCTGCTCGGTGGCGGTGGCGATGGCGGCAAGCTGGCCGCTGAGATCCTGCACCAGCGTCGCCATCGACTCCAGGGTCTCGGTCACCGAGGCCACGGCACCGCGCCCCTGCTCCACCAGCAGGGTACCGCTGCCCACGGTATCCGCGGTCTCCCGGGTCTGCTGCTGGATGCTGGCAATGGTCTGGTTGATCTCCATGGTCGATGCGCTGGTGCGGCTGGCCAACTGCCTCACTTCATCGGCCACCACGGCAAATCCCCGTCCCTGCTCACCGGCCCGCGCCGCCTCGATGGCCGCATTGAGTGCCAGCAGATTGGTCTGCTCGGCGATGGTGGCGATCACTTCGGTGACCCTCCCCACCTGCTCGCTCTGGCTGCTGAGCTGCGTCATCGCCTGGTTTGCCTGGGCAATCATGGCACCAATCTGCGCCATGGTGGTCCCCATGCGGGCGAGGGCCTGCTCCCCCTCCCTTGCCTGTTGCTCGGTCTGGCGAGCCGCTCCCGCCGCGTCCGCAATGTTGCCCGCCACATCCCGGGTACTGACCGACATCTGCTCGATGGCGGCTGCCACCGCATCGAGCCGCTGATTCTGGCTCGCCAGATCATCCACGATGGCATTGGTGGTCTGGCCCACCTCGCGGCCAGCCCCTTCCACCTGACCGACCGCCCCCTGGATCTCCCCCACCAGCTCGCGCAACTGTGCCGACATCCGGTTGATGGAGCCCGTGAGCCCTCCCAGCTCATCCTGACGAAGCACGGGCAAGGGGGTGACGGGGAGGCGGCCATCGGCCACCAGGCCCGCCCGTTTCACCAGGCTGGCGATGTCCCGGGTCAGGCGCCGGCTGAACAGCAGGGCCACCAGGGTGCCCAGCAGGATGACGCTGGTGGTGGCCAGCAGCAGGGTGCGGTGAATGGTCTGACTGGCGGCCGCCATCTCCCCCGCCATCTTGTCCACCTCGGCACGGGTATGGGTCACCTGGGTCGCCAGCTGATCCGCCAGCCGGGTCAGGGCGGGCTCTATCTCGGTGGCCATCAGGTGGTTGGCCCTGTCCCAGTCCGGAGCCTGGCGCTTCTCGATCACCTGACCGACCAGCTCTGCAAAGGGGGCTGACATCTCTTCAAAGAGCGTCCAGAGCCCCTTTTGTGCCTCGGTGAAGTTGGCCTCTTGCTGTTTCAGCTCGGCCACCCGCTGCTGGTGGAACTGGTAGTAGTCCCGGTACTTGTCCAGGTACTCCTTCTCCCCCGAGATGAGGAAATCCCGCAGGGCGGAGAGCGCATTGCCCAGGCTGTTGTAGGCATCCCCCACCTGCTTGAGCAGCAGGCGCCTGTCACCGGGCAACGTCGCCTGGGGCGTCGCCACCTCTTCATTGGCAAAAGACTGCAACTGATCGAGGGCCGATTCCGCCAGGGGGCCGGCCTCCAGCAGCATCAGGGTGTGGGCGGGCAGGTTCTCTTCGGTGTGAGCCAGGGCCCACACCTGTGACTGTGCCCCCTTGAAATCCTTGAGTGCCCGGGTCAGGTCGGGGGTGAAACGCTGGCGATCGATGGCGTGCCAGGCCTCTTCCCACTCCTGCTTGATGCGATCACCCTGTGCCGGATCCTTGCCGAGGATGAGATAGGCCCGCAGGGATGAAACGGTGGCAATCAGGGCTTTCTGGCTCGCCTCGTCCCGCTGCAGGGCGGGCAGGGCCTGGGCCAGCAAGGCATCTTGCGAGCCTTCGATCCGGCCGAGCTGATGATAGACAAGGGCGGAGGAGAGAATGATGAGCAGGTTGATAAAACAGAAGCTCAACAACAACTTGCTTGATATTTTCATGGCCATCCTTGGAATTCGTCGGGCATCCTGCCCGGGATTAGCGTCTGATGAGCGCGGGCAAACGAGCCTGCCAACCCTGATGCCATCCCAGCAGCTCCTCACGGGGCATGGGACGGGCGGAGAAGAAGCCCTGGCATTGATCGCACCCCAGCTTCGCCAGCAATTGCCAGGTCGCCTCATCTTCGACCCCCTCGGCCACCGATTTCAAGCCCAACTTGCGAGCCAGCTCGATGCTGGACTCGATGATGGCTAGGCGAGAGGGATCTTCATAGCAGCGATCCACGAAGGATCTGTCCAGTTTCAACTCGGTAAAGGGGAGCAGGGCGAGCTGCTGCATGGAGGAGTAGCCGGTCCCGAAATCATCGATGGAGAGACCAAAACCGTGCATCCGCAAGCGGGTCAGCACCTCCAGCGACTTGCCGAGATCCTTGACGAAGGCGCTCTCGGTCACTTCGAGGGTGATGAGCTCGGGGTTGATGCTCCAGCGCTGGCAGTGGCTGAGCAGGGTGTTGCACAGATCCCCCTCGATGAGGGAGGTGGTGGAGAGGTTCATCGACAGGTTCAAGGAGAGCCCGGTCTTCTCCCACAGGTGGCCGTCCCGCAGCGCCTTGCCGATGATCACCTCGGTGAGCGGGTCGATGAGCCCGTTGTGCTCCGCCAGCGGGATGAAACGGGCCGGCGAGATAAGGCCATATTCGGGGTGCTGCCAGCGGGCAAGCGCCTCCATGCCGAGCCACTCCCCGTTGTGAAAACCCACCTTGGGTTGATACCAGGGCAGCAACTGGTCCTGATCCAGCGCCCGGCGCAGCTCATCCAGGGTCAGGTGATAACCATCCTCTTCCTGGCTGCGCACCTGCTGGGGCCGCCAGGCACCGATGAGCTGCGCGATCTGCTGGGGAGACGCGGGTTTCTCGATGCGCCCCAGCACCTGCAGGCCATAGGCCCGGCTCATGCGCAGCACGGCATCGACCACGTCATCCTCCAGGGCGCTGCACAGCACGATGCCGCCGCGGAACCCGCCAAGGGAGAGGCGGCGCAGCAGCGCCATGCCATCCATGCCCGGCATGCGCAGATCGCAGAACAGGATGTCGACCCTGTGGTGCTGGCACTGTGCCAGCGCCTCCTCCCCGTCCTGCGCCTCCAGCAGGTTGCCGTAGCCCAGCCCGCGGATCTGGTGCATCAGGGCCTTGCGCTGGAAGTTGTGATCCTCCACCACCATGATCGCCAACTCATGCCGTGCGCTATTCATCGAGCCATAACCCCGTTTCACCTCTGATAGAGTCCATCAATGCCTGTACCGCCCTGGCCAGGTCATCGAGCTTGTCCAGTTGTTTCAATCTGGCCGCCGCCTCCAGCCGGGCCGCCTCCTCTGCCAATGCCTGCTGTCCTACCATGCGCGCGGCTCCCTTGATGCGATGTGCCGTCTCCACCAGCGCCTGGGTATCCTGGCTGGCCAGCGCCAGCCTCATGTCCTCGCCATCCTGCTCGTTGGCTTCCAGGTATTCGCTGGCCATGCTGCGTGCCACCGCCTCATCCCCGAACAGGGTCAACCAGCTTATGCCTGGCAGCTGAACCCTGGCTTGCCGGGGCGCCTCCGAGGCGAGCTGTTCTTCCTGAGTCGGCAGCCAGCGCCCCAGGGTCTGGCTCAGGGCATCCAGGCTGTAGGGCTTGAACAGCATGTCGTTCATGCCGGCATCACGCATCTGCTGGCTCGCCTCCTCAGAGGTATCGGCCGTCACCCCGATAATGGGAGCACTGTCCCCGGCATCCCGCAAGGCTCGAGTGAGGGCATAGCCATCCATCACCGGCATGTGGCAGTCGGTCAGCAGCAGGGCGAAGTCCTGTCCCTGCCAGGCGCGCAGCGCCTCCTCGCCATCTTCCACCACCTCGGATTCGAGCCCCAGGATAGCGAGCTGCCTCGTCAGCAATGCCCGGTTGACGGGGTGATCATCGGCCACCAGCACCCGCCCCCTGAGCTTCTCCCCCTCCATCCCCATCGACTGGCTCGCCTGCTGGTTGAACAGTGACTGGCAGGTTTCCAGCAACAGATCGGGGTAGAGGGGCGATTGTCCCAGTCGCCACCAGGCGTTGCCCCCCATTCGCCCCCGCAGGGCCTCATGGGGAGAGAGTACTATGCCCTTGAGGTTCGAACGCTGCAAACAGGCCAGCCAGTCACTGCCAAGGGCCTGTTCCAGGTGATTCTCCTGCGCCAGCAGATGCCCCTCGAGGGGCTGCTGCCAATGGTGTGCCTCCATGCGAACCAGTCTGGCGCCCAGCCTGGCCATCACCGATTCCAGCCCCTCATCCTCCCCAAACCACCACCATACCTGACCGGTCAGGGGCGGCGCTTCCCACTGGCACTCGGCCAGGGGCAGCGTGAAGGTCACGCAGGTGCCCATTCCGGGGGTACTTTCCAGGGTCAGGCTCCCCCCCATTTTCTGGGTGAGTTGATGACAGATGGCAAGCCCGAGCCCGGTGCCGCCAAACCGGCGGTTGGTGTCGGACTCCACCTGCTTGAACGGGATGAAGAGGGTGCGCTGCTGCTCCAGGGCGATGCCTATCCCGGTATCCCGGACCCGGAAGGCCATCCGGTCGTCTTCATAATCCACCTGGATGGCGATCGCCCCCGCCTCGGTGAACTTCACCGCGTTGTTCAACAGATTGGAGATCACCTGCCCCACCCTGATCCCGTCGATGCAGGCCAGATCCGGCACCGTCTTCCCCCACCGCAGCGTCACAATGAGTCCCTTGCCATAGGCCAGGGCCGCATGTCCCCGGATGACATCGCAAATCACCGAGGTCAGGCGGCAGTGATGGGGATGCAGTTGCAACTGCCCGGCTTCCATCTTGGAGAAGTCCAGGATGTCGTTCACCAGATAGAGCAGATGGTTGGTGGAGGTCGAGATATTGCGCAACATGTAGCGCTGATCGTCGTCCAGCGCGCTCATTTGCAGCAGCTCCAGCATGCCGTGCATGCCGGAGATGGGAGTGCGAAGCTCATGACTCATGGTGGCGAGGAAGCGGCTGCGCGCCTGGGTCGCCTCCTCCGCCACCCGCCTGGCCTGGCGCAGCTCCAGCTCCTGGCGCTTGAGCTTGGTGATGTCCTGCACCACGCCGTTCAATATGACCCCTTCAAGCCCCTCCTGGTGAACGAAGTGACCACGGATCTGCAAATAGCCCGCCTCCCCCTGGCGCCGGATCTCCACCTCGAGATCCAGCGGCTGCATGCTCAGGGCATGACGATCCACCGTGGCCACGAAGTCCTGGTGCGCCTTGCCTGTCAGCCCCAGGATGGAGGCACCGGTGACCGCCATGCCGACCAGGTCCTCTTCCACCCCCACCATCTCCCTGACCCCTTGCGAGGTGTAGAGGAAGTGCCCCTTGCCCGGCCCAAGCCAGTGATACTGATAGACCAGACCCGGCATGCTGTCGGTGATCTGGGTCAGCCGGGTCTGCGCCTCCTGGGCCGCAAACCGCGCCTGCTCCAGCTCGGTCACGTCGGTCAGCACGGTCAGGATCCCGAGCCGCTTGTCATCGGGCCCCGCAAAGAGCCGCTTGGTGTAGATCATCTGGTGCAGGCGATCGTCATCAAACCGGATCTCGCCCCGTCCATGAAGCTCCTCTCCGCTCTCCCAGACGCTGGCATCCTCCTCCATCACCCTGGCACGGATCGACTCGGGCAATCGATCCTGGAGCAACCGCTCATAGGAGCCCGTCAGGTTCTCCCCGCCGAGGAACATCTGCCGATACGCCCGGTTCGTCATTGCCACTTCATAGCGCTCGTTGGTCAGCACCACCTGGTTGGGCAGGGCATCCAGCATCATCTGGACAAACACCAGCTGCTCCTCGAGCCGCCGCTCGGCCTCCCGCCGCTGGCTGATCTGGCGGCGCAACGTCCGGTTCCAGCCCATGAACAGCAAGAGGCAGAGCAGGAAGATGCCGCCACCGAGGGAGGACCAGAGCAGCACCGTCTTCGGATCCAGTCCCGTCTGTATGGTCAGGGAGAGCCACTTTTTCTCCAGGGCGGAGAGCTCGTCGGGGGGAATGGCGATCAACACCTTGGTGAGGATCTGCTGCAGCATGGGGTCCTGCAACTGGGTCGCCATGGCGATGGGTACCCGCAGGTCGCTGCCGGAGAAGACCACCTGGTAGCGGTCGCTGAATCCCTTTTGCAGCGACTGCTCCAGGGTGGTGGTGCTCATCAGCACATAGTCGACCTTCTGCTGGTCCAGCAGGGGCAGCAATTCGGCATCGCTGGCCACCGGCACGGCGATGGCCCCCACCTCGTTCAGCAAGACCTGCTCCACCGAGCCCCCCACCATGCCCACCCTGTGCCCTTTCAGTGCCCTGGCGGCGGTGAGCTCGGCCATCCCCTGCCTCGCCACGACCACCCGGTTGATCGACGCGTAGTTGGGGGTAAACCGGGCAAACTGCTGACGCTCCGCGGTGGGAGTCATGGCCGGGATGAGATCCAGCTTGCGATCCTGGAAGAGCGCCATGCTCTGGGCCCAGCTCCGGGTCGGCACCAGGGTGAACTGGAGCCCGGCACGCTGGCTCATCAGTGTCAGCAGATCGGCAATGAGCCCCTTGAGCCGCCCCCTGTCGTCCACCTCGCTCATCCCGGGCCAATCCGGAGCAACCCCGTAGCGGATGACCGGATGTGCTTGCAACCACGCCTGCTCCCGCGGATTGAAGACGATCTCCCTGCTCCTTTTCACCAGGGCGTAGTCGACGATGCCGCCCTCCTCCAGGATGCGGCGCCGCTCCAGCACAGAGATGTCGTCGAGGGCCCGGTTCAGCAGTCCCAGCAGGGGCTCCTGGCCTGGCGCGACCGCCATGGAGAGCGAGGTGTCTCTCATCCAGTCCACCGTGGTCAGCGTCATGCCCGCCATGGCTTGCAGCCTGTTCAGCATGGGCAGCTCGGCCAGATAGGCATCCGCCTTGCCCTCCTTGAGCATGAAGATCGCCTCGTCCCGGCTGTCGGCCGTGATCAGGTTCGAGATCCCCAGGCGCAGCAGCTCATCGCAGGCGCTGACACCGAAGACGCAGACCCAGCGCACCCCATAGGCCTCCTCCAGGGAGAGGCTCTCCCGTCCCCCCGTCAACAGCACGGCCCGGGGCAGTGCCATCAGCTCGGAGGTAAATTGCATCTGCAGGGTGCGGGTCGGGCTCGGAGCCACCCCGATCAACATGTCGACCTTGCCATCCAGCAAGGCCTGCTGGACCGCCGCATTGTTGGCATAGGCACGGTAGCGAAGGCTCACCCCCAGCCTGGCTGCAATCTGGGAGGCGAACTCATCCAGGGGGCCGGTGAAGTTGCCGCGCCCATCGGTATAGACATAGGGTGGCCAGGCCGCCGAAGGCATGCCGACGACCAGTTCATCATGGGTGGCAAGCCAGTGCAGTTCGTCCAGGGTGAAGTTGCTCTGGTCCAGTTGCGCCGGCGCAGCCGCAACCATCAGGCTCCAGAAAGCCAGACCACATAGCAGGATGAGACGACAGCAGCGGCGGAACATTATCAACTCCCATACGAAACGGAGGGGGATCATAGAGTGTTTGGCGCAATGTGCGACAACTAAATTGAGACAATGCTCATCAGGAAAGAAAAATGGCAGGCCCAGGCCTGCCATCCACTAGGTCGGGGGCCATGCCCCCTCCCATCAGGTTATTCGGTTCCCGAGCCGGAAACCGGTTTGAAACTCCCGCTCACGGATGTGGGCGATCTGCACATTTTGCCCTTCCAGCCCGATGTCTTTGAGCAGGGCTGGCGAAAGGTGCAGGTAGCTGACGCGACGCTCCAGCCGGGTGATCCTTTTTTGAACCAGGGTCTCTACGTGGCGCAGCAGGGCGAGTTCGATAGACATAATATTCTCCAGTTGAACGTGCGGTTCCCCCGGAGAGAGGTGATCACCCTGCGGGACAACCGCGGGTGATGAAAAAAGCAGGTGTTACCTGTCCCCTCCACGCGGCAAATAAAGAGCACGAGTCTTCGCGCTGCCAGAGCAGCGATCGAACGCAACGTTGAACTTGGAATGTTGCATGGTCGTCTCCTTACCGTGTGAAAGTTGAACAAGTTGCCGCAGTGTAAAAAAACACCGAATTTTACGCAATATCTCTCCCACCCATATGGGTGGAATGCGGCCAAAAAGAGGTTCAGTCAAATCCCTGACAACAGCCGGAACTCCTCCAGCGCATAGGTATCCGTCATGCCGCTCACATAGTCGAGCAGCAGCCGCACCCGGTAGTACCACTCCTGCTCGCTCTCCTTTTCGAAACGGGGATCCCGGCTCGCCACCGCCAGTCGATACGCCTTGAGGTGGCGGGCAGAGAGGCGGTGGAACAGCCGTCGGGCAAAGAAGAGCTCGCTCCCGCCGTTGCCTGCGAGCAGCCGCTCGAACTGGCTGGAGGGCAGGGCCAGCAGGCAGGCGTAGGTGGAGAGCACTCCGCGCAGGGCGGCATAGCCTTCCAGCTCCAGCGCCTCCACCTCCGGGCGCATGAACACCAGCTCGCGAGCCACCCGCTTGAGGGTATCGAGTACCCGGGCTGCCGGAGCCTGACCGTGCAGCAGCGCCTGGGGATAGGCCCCGCTCAGGATCTGATCGTGCTCGGCCACATAGGTATGGGCGGCCAGCGCCACCAGATCCCGGGTCAGATGCTGGCGAAAATGGGGGAAGAACCCCCGACCGGAGGCAAGCGCCTCATCGAGCAGGTCGGCCATGTAACCGCCCTCGTCCGCCTCGCGCAGGGCTGCCAGCAGCTCGCTCTGGGTGAGGATGCGCCTGTCCACTGCATCCTCGAGATCGGCGATGCAGTAGGAGATGTCGTCCGCCGCCTCCATGATGTAGACCAGCGGATGACGGCACCCCTCGGCCAGCCCCAGGCTCTGGCCGAGGGCACGATAGAGGGGTTGTTCGCTGAAGAAGATGCCGCGCTTGCTGGTCCAGCCGTGGTGCTGACCATAGCCCTGGGGATGGTGCAATCCCGGCAGGGGCTGCTGCGGGTATTTGCACAGCGCCGCCAGTTGTCCCAGAGTGAGGTTCAGCTCATGGAGGCTGTGCACCAGTCGCAGGCTCTGGGCATTGCCGTCAAACACCAGCAGATCCTGGCGAAGGGTTGCCCACTGGGGGCTCGGCAACTGGTCGTGGGCACGGGAGAAGAGGCCGTCCAGCTCCTGGGCAAGCCACTGACTCATCACCTGCTCGCCGAAATGGCCAAACGGCGGGTTGCCGACATCGTGCAACAGGCAGGACATCTCCACCAAATTGATGAAGGCCCCCTCGCACACCACTCCGGCCGGCAGCGCCGCCAGGATACGGCGACTGATCTGGCGACCGGTCTCCTGCACCTCCAGCGAATGGGTGAGACGGCTGCGCACCGAGGCTTTCACATCGAGCGGGAAGACCTGGGTCTTCTGCTGCAACCGACGCACCGGCGCCGCCTGCACGATGCGGGTGCGGTCCTGCTCCGTCGCCTCCAGCAGGTCTTCGTCTCCCCAGGGGTGAATGCGCTCGGGGGGGATCAAACGGTCATACATGTCGTGGCTCCTTGCCTGAGGCGTCGTGTCTACGAGAGCAGCCAGCGCCGCAGGCGGGCGATGTCACCCGGGTATTCCCGGCGCAGGGTTTCAATCCAGTCTTCCACGTTCTCCCACCAGGCGGGGTGATCCGGGCTCTGGATAAGCTGGGCCGTCTGCTGCAACCGGCGCAGGCCGATGGAGCCCGCCGCCCCCTTGATCTTGTGGGCCTCCTCCACCACACCGGCCTGATCCCTGGCAATCATGTTGGAGTCGAGCACCGCCATGTAGTCCGGCATCATCTTCTCGAACAGCTCGACGCTGGAGAGCAGCACCGGCTTGCCGACCGTGCTGGCGTAATCGGTGAGGAAGGGCAGATCCAGCAGGGCATCCTGATGGTGGACATCGTCCTGCTCGTCCGCCTCGTCCCCGGCGAGATCCGCAAACAGGTGGCCTATCACCTCCCGCACCGCCTTGGAGCCCAGCGGCTTGTTGATCACATCCTGCATGCCGTGATCCCGGTAGTACTGGCGATCGCCGGTGGCGTTGGCGGTGAGCGCCACCATGGGGGGCAGGCTGTCGCCGTAGCGCGCGAGCAGTTGCTCCGCCACATCGAACCCCGTCATGTCCGGCAGCTGGATGTCGAGCAGGATCAAGTCGAAATCATCCGGGTTGGCCATGGCCAGCGCCTCTGCACCATCCCGCGCCACCTTGACCTGATGGCCGAGCTTGTTCAGCAGAGCGCAGGCCACGGTCACGTTGAGCTCCACATCCTCCACCAGCAGGATGTCGAGGGAGGGCATCTCGGGCTCCGGGGCCGCGGCCTTGGGCTCGACGCAGTCCACCTCCAGCTCGGCGGTGAAGCAGGCGCCTTCGCCCGGGTCGCTGTCCACATAGAGTTGACCACCCATGGCCTGCACCAGCTGGCGGGAGACCGCAAGACCGATGCCGGTACCGGTGGCGTGCTTCTTGCCCTGCACCTGATAGTACATGGCGAAGATCTTCTCCTGCTGGGCACGGGGAATGCCCACCCCGGTGTCTTCCACCTCGAAGTGCAGCGCCAGCTTGCCCGGTTCATCAGCGGCGTGGGCGAGACAGCGTATGGTGACGCCCCCTTCATCGGTGAACTTGACCGCATTGCCCACCAGGTTCCACAGCACCTGACGCAGCCGGGTGCCGTCCGCCATCACGAACTGGGGCATGTCGCCGTCCCGGTCGAAGTGCAGGTAGAGCCCCTTCTGCTCCGCCTGGATGCGCGACAGCGTCTCCAGCTCGTCGAGGAAGGCGGGCAAATCCAGCGGAGCCGGCGCAATCTCCAGCCGGCGACGGTCGAGCTTGTCCAGATCGATGATGTCGTTGAAGATGTTGCCGAGCGTCACCGCGCTCAGGTGGATGGTCTTGAGCTGCTGCTGCTGTCTGGCATCGAGGGGCGTATCCATCAGCATCCGGCTCAGGCCCACGATGCCATTGAGCGGGGTGCGCAGCTCGTGGCTGATGGTGGAGATGAAGGTGGTCTTGTCCCGACTCGCCTTCTCCAGCTTGTCCTGGTACTGCTTGCGCTCGGTGATGTCGCGACCAAAGCCGAGCAGGCCGAGCCGCTTGCCGAAGCGGTCGAAGAAGGGCACCTTGCGCAGCTCGAAGTAGGCCTTGCGGCCATCGGGATACTCCAGCCACTGCTCATAGGTGAGCGGCTCGTTCTGGGCGAAGACCTGCTTGTCGGTCTCCACCACCTTGCTGGCGATGTCGTGCTTGTAGACATCGAACGGGGTCAGGCCGATGAGTTCCGCTTCCACCTTGCCGGTGAGCTCCTCCATGGCGCGGTTGCAACCGGAGAACTGCTCGTCCTCGTTGCGGTAATAGACCAGATCGGGGGAGCAGTCGATGAAGGAGCGCAAGAGGGCGGTACGCTCCCCCAGATGCAGCTGGGCCTTCTCCCGCTGGAACACTTCGTTCTCGAGATCCTCGATGGCTTGCTGGCGCAGGGTCTCGGCCCGGTTGGTCTCGGCGATCTGGGCGTTGAGCCGGCTGATGTTCTCCTGCAACTGGCTGTTGAGCTCGAGATCCCGCTCGCGCATGTCTTGCAACTTGCGCACCATCCGGGTCAGCCGCTGGCGGGAGTCCTCCAGCTGATCCACCACGATGGAGAGAAAATAGACGGCCCAGGGGGTCACCAGCAGGCCGAAGAAGACAGAGCGCACCAGGTCGACGATGTCCACGGTGCCGCGCAAAAACAGGGTCACCCCCATCTGGATCGACACGGCCAGCACTATGATGGCGGTGGCCAGGAACATGCTGAAGCGCACCAGTCCCAGCTTGGTCATCAGGTCGACGTAATATTGCGCCCAGGATTTGATCTGCTTCATCTCGTTGTTTTCTCCCCTTTTCTTGCGCAAACAGGATACCAGTACGGCGCCATGAACTCTTGTCCGTCGCGTATTCAATTATTGATTAACGTCACACTCCGGCTGGGGTAGCATGCCTGCCATGCCTCAGTCAGCACCGGTTCCACCGGAATACCGGGGCGCACTGTCACCCTTCTCATTCGTTATGTCAGGAGCATACCCGATGCGAAATCATGTTCTGTTGAGCCTTGGCCTGCTGGTCGCCACCACCGCCCACGCCGATCTGGGGGAGATCCCCCGCCAGACCGGCTGGTCCGGTTTTCTGCTGGGCGGGGTCAATGCCGGCAGCCACAAGTCCAACTTCTATGCCGGTGACGACAGCAACAGCCGTATCGATGATCTGGGCTCCCCCGGCCGCGAAAGCGGTCTGAGCCCGCTGCTCAATGCCGATATCCGCTACACCTTCGCCGATACCCGCACCCAGGTCTTCCTCGGCAACCTCATCCAGGACGCGGTGCGCTTCGACTTTACCCAGCAACTCGGTCTGCGCCAGGAGATGGGTGACAAGGGTATCGTCGCCACCTCCCTGGTGTTCAACCTCATGCCGGTGGAAGTGTGGAGCGATCCCTTCGCCACCGGCGTGGATCGCAGCGCCACCGATCTCACCTCAAAAGGGGTGCGCTTTGCCTGGGACAGGATCTGGGGCAGCAACGTCTACGCCACCCTGACCAGCCGGGAAGTGGAGCTCGACGAGGAGCGCAGCGGCCAGCAATATGACCTGACCCACGGCACCCACTACGCCTCCATGCTGAGCCGCAATGGCAAGGTCCACGACCTGGCACTCTCCTACCAGTACCACTTCGGCGGCGACCAGTTGCTGGAGCCCGCCTTCCTCTACAAGGAGGCCCGCCTGGACGGGAGCGCGGAGAGCTTCAAGAACACCGGTCTGCAGCTGACCTATGCCAAGCGCGCCTCCCAGTGGTCCATCGTGAGCAACCTCTACGCCGGCAAGCGCAAGTATGACGAGGCGAATCCCCTGTTCGGCCAGCGCGCCGATGCCAGCGAGTTCGCCCTCAATGGCACCTTCTTCTGGCACAACCTGTTCGGCATCAAACCCCTTGCCGCCACCTTCACCGCGGCCTACTCCAGCGCCGACTCCGACATCGACTTCTACGATGCCGAGGCGCTTCGCTTCAGTACCGGGCTGCTTTACAACTTCTGACCCGCCCCAAGCAAGAAGGCCACCCCCGGGGTGGCCTCTTCATTTGCACAACCCTCGACCATCAGATGCCGAGGGAATCCAGCAGATCGTCGTGCTCGTTGCTCGCCGGCGCGGCCGCCGGTGCCGGTTTGGCTGACTGCTTGGCCTGAGCGATCAGCTCGTCGGGATCCACCTCCTCCTGCACGCCGCCATCATGGATCCGGATAAACTCCGTCTTGTCCATGGCCAGCTCCAGATAGAAGATGTTGTTGCTGGCGGTGAAGAAGGTCACCCGGCGGGTCTCGGGATTGTCGAGGTTGGTGTCGACGCTCAGCATCACCTGCTTGTTGAGCGCCAGCATCTTGGGCTGGTTCTGGGTGATGTGGGTCTGCAGCTCGCGCCCCACCTTGGTAGTGAAGCTGCCGACAATCTGGTTCATCAGCTCGCCCATGACGTTGCTCACCTCGTCCGAGGTGTGGGAGATGGCGAGATCCTCCTTGGAGAGCCCCATGCTCAGCATGTAGCTCTGGTAGAGCTCCATGGCCGCGGCGGCGGAGAAGTTGATCACCACCAGCCCGGAGAAGCCGCCATCAAACAGCACGAAACAGCCGATGTCAGGCTTGAGGCAGGTCTTGCTGATCCGCTGCACCATGCCGGAGAAGCGCACCTGGGTCTGGGTCGCCGCACTCAATACGCTCGTCACCGAATTGCACAGGCTCAGCAGTACGTCCTCTGTGGTCAATACGGCATCATCCTCGGATCTTGTCACTATCATGGAACCTTCCTGCTGATCGAAATAATGGGGCTGTCACTCGTGTCGCCCATGTCACCATGCACCGGCGCGATACGCTAACAGATTGCGTGATCCCGGTGCCCAAAGCGCGAGCCACCTCTCACTTGACTGGATTATCAGTCAGAAATGGCTGAAATCCATCCAGGGTAGCCAGACGGGTTTGCCAACTGGCAGCCGCCCCTTGCAAGGCCTGCTCCTCATAGGGAATGGCGGGACAGGCACCCCAGATGGGACCGGGCCAGGCCGCATCCGAGCTGAAGCGGGCCACGTGGTGCAGGTGCAGCTGAGGCACCAGATTGCCGAGGGCCGCCACGTTGATCTTGTCCGGGCCGAGTGCCCGCTCCATCAGGGTGGCGACGGCGCAGGACTCCTGCATCAACTGCTGTTGCTGCTCGGGGGCCAGATGATGGATCTCCCGCAGGTTGGCGACCCGGGGCACCAGAATCAGCCAGGGATACTGGCTGTCTTTGGCCAGCAGGACGCGGCACAGGGGCAGATCCCCGAGTATCCGGGTATCCGCCTGAAGGCGGGGGTGCAATTCAAACATGGGGGCCTCGCTGATCAACATGGGCACATCGGGAATCAAAGATGTGCCCACGTTACTGCAACGGGGAGCAAACTTAAAGGCGCGGCACGGCCCAACCGATGAAGCGCTTGCGAAGCGCGGGGTCCGCCTGCAGGAAAAGCTGTTGCAACTGCCCTTCCAGGGCGCTGGCCGGCACGGAGGAGGCCCGGGGCGTCGCTACGGCGGCCGCAGCCACATCCGCCGCACCGGCGAGCACGGCAGGCCCCTCGCCACGGTTGTACTCCATCAGCCTGGCATGCCAGTCCATGCCGATCTGCATCCCCTGCACCATCATCGTATCCTGGCGCACCTCGAGGGGCTGCCCCCCCGCCACCAGGCCCAGGACAGGGGCCCTGGCGTAGCGTTCCATCCCGGCCTCGTCCGCAGGCACGGGAGCCTGCAGGCGCACCGACTGCCCGCGTGCCTCATAGCGAAGCACCTGGGGCTCGGAGCGAACCTGGCGATCGTTGTCGCTGCTGTTGCGACTCGGGATCACCCCCTCGTAGCGCACCAGCAGTTGCTGCTCTCCGTCGGCCAGCACGGCATGCTGCTCGTCCTGCACCTTGCCTGCGCTCACCGCCAGGATCTGGAAATCCCGGGGCACCTCGACCCTGACCTCGGCCTGCACACCGCCGCAGCACAGCAGCGCAACCCCTGCCCAACCCTGATGACGCTTCATTCCCTGACTCTCCTTTCGCGATGAAGGGCGCAGGGTAGCAGCCCCAGATGACAGAAAAATAACGGGATGCAGGCTCACCCCAGCAGATAATGGGGCCGCTCGGCAAACCACTGGGCCAGCACCTGCTTGAACAGCCGGATCTTGCGCGGCACCCGGCGCTGCTGGGCGTGCAGCACATGGATCGGGTGCAGGCCGGTCTGCCACTCCGTCAGCACGGCCACCAGCTCCCCTCGGGCCAGGCTGGCCTCCACCAGCATCAGTGGACACTTGGCAAAGCCCATGCCCGCCCGGGCCAGTTGCAGCAGGGTGCTGTAGTGGTTGGCCCGCACTCGCCCCTGCACCAGGATGTGCGCCTCCTCCTCCCCCTGGCGAAAGTGCCACTGCTCCCAGTCCGGGTTGTGGCCCTGCAGCAGGCAGGAGCGACCCCCCAGTTCATAGGGAGTGGCGGGGATCCCCTCCCGCGCCAGCAGGGCGGGGCTTGCCACCACCACATCCTTGAGCCTGCCGAGCGGCAGGGCCACCAGGTTGTCGGGGATCAGCTCCATGGCCCGCAGGGCGATGTCATTCTCCCCCTGGCTCATGTCGATCATGGCATTGGTGAAGTTGAGCTCGACCTGGACGCCGGGGCAGAGTTCGGCAAAACGGGCGAGCAGCTCGCTCACCATGCGGTCCCCCGTACTGACCGGGCAGGTGAAGCGCAGGCGGCCGCTGTCCTCCTCGGTCAGGGCGCGGATCCCCTCCTCCGCCTCCCGGGCCAGGGCGAAGATCTCACCGGCCTGCTGGTGAAGCACCCGCCCCGCCTCGGTCAGGCTGAGTCTGCGGGTCGTGCGCTGGAGCAGCTGGGCATTGAGGGCGGACTCCAGGGAGCTGACATGGCGACTCAGCATCCCCTTGCTCACCCCCAGGGCATCGGCAGCGGCGGAGAAACTGCCCCGTTGCACCACTTCATAGAAACTGGCCAGGTGAGTGATATCCATCATTAGCTCCAATGTGGAAACAATGGGTTCATCATAAGCGCTTTTTCTCCCTTTTTATCCCGCTATCATCAACTCATCTCAACCAGGAGCGATAGATATGAAGATTGTGATTGTGGGTGCCTCCGGCACCATTGGCGCCGCCGTCAGCGAACTGCTTGCCCAGGATCACCAGGTGATCCGGGTCGGTCACAGCCAGGGGGATGCCAGAGTGGACATGCGCGACCCCGCCTCCATCCGGGCGCTCTTCGAGCAGGTCGGGTCCTTCGATGCCCTGGTGGTCGCCAGCGGCAGCGTCGCCTTCAATGCCCTGACCGAGATGACGGACGAGCAGTGGCAGGTGGGGCTTCAGAGCAAGCTGATGGGCCAGATCAACCTGACCCGGGCCGCCATTGCCCACCTGAGTGACCGTGGCTCCATCACCCTCATCAGCGGCATTCTGAGCGAGGAGCCCATCCACTGGGGGGTGAGCGCCACCACCATCAACGGTGCTATCGAGCACTTCGTGAAAGGTGCCGCCTGCGAGCTGCCAAGGGGCATTCGCATCAACGTGGTCAGCCCCACCGTGCTGGAAGAGTCCATGAGCAAGTATGCCGACTTCTTCCCGGGCTTCGTGCCGGTACCCGCCGCCCGGGTGGCCCAGGCCTACAAGAAATCGGTACTGGGGGTACAGACCGGCCAGATCTTCCGGGTCAATGGCTGAGCGCTCCGGACAACCCAATGAAAACGGGCCCCGTCATGGGGCCCGTTTTGTCATCTGCGTTGCAAGCGCCTCCCCTGCCACCAGCAAACGTTTGTTCGCCTGCGGCAAAAAAAGCGGTCGGCCTCAGTCGATCAGGCCGTACTGCTCCCGCAGTACCTCGATGATCTCCTGCTTCGGATTGGCACTGCGTACCAGCGGCTGACCGATGATCTTCTCGGCGATCCCCACATAGGTGCGGGAGATATCCATCATCACCTCGGTGGGCAGCTTGTTGTCCCGGGCTAGGGCGAAGCGCTCGGGCATGCGGTTCTTGTTGAGCAGGATGTCCGGATCCGGGAAGTGGTTCAGCAGCCACTGGCGGAAGCCCTCTTTGGACTTCTCGATGATCTCGCCGCCGCGAAGGGCTGCGCCGTCCCAGATGCGGGAGCTGTCGGGGGTGCCCACTTCATCCATGTAGATGAGCTTCTCGCGACCGGCGGCATCGGTCACGTAACCGAACTCGAACTTGGTGTCGACGAAGACCTGATCCAGGGCAGCCAGCGCCTCGCTGATGACGTTGAAGCCCTCTTTGAGCAGCGCCTCGTAGCGGTCGATGTCCGCCGGGGAGCGGAAGCCGAAGGCCTGATGGTGGCGCTCGATGTCGCCGCGGGAGACGTTGACGTCGTCCGCTTCCGGCACGCCATCCAGCCCCTTGAGGATCCCCTTGGTGGACGGGGTGATGAGGATCTCGGGCAGCTTCTGATCCTTTTTGAGCCCTTCCGGCAGGGTGATGCCGCAGAATTCCCGCTCACCATCCTTGTAGGCACGCCACATGGAGCCGGTGATGTACTGGCGGGCAATGGCCTCGATCATCACGGGACGGGCTTTTTGCACGATCCAGACGAAGGGGTGCGGGATGTCCAGGATGTGGCTGTCCGCCAGCCCCTGCTCCTTGAACAGCTTGAACCAGTGGCTGGAGATGGCATTGAGCGCCGCGCCCTTGCCCGGCACGCCGTTCAGACCGTCCACCCCTTGCCAGATGCAGTCGAAAGCCGAGATGCGATCACTGATCACCATGAGGGCCAGGGGCGTATCGGCCGGCACATCATAGCCTTTCTCCCGAATGAGCCGGGCACTGTCTGCCGGGGTCAACCAGTAGACGCTGCGCACTTTGCCGGAATGGACAGGTTTATCGGTACGGATCGGCAAATCGTCGTTCACCGCCAATACTTGATCTGCAAGACTCATGGCTAATAACACTTCCTGTTGTGGGACTAGTTAGGCAGGGGCACCAGACCCCTGTCTGTGGGGGATTCACATCATCAGGTACTCAGGCCCGGGGCAACCGGCTCGGCACGCTGGCCCTGCGGCAACCCGGACATAACAAAACAGGGGCGCGAGGCCCCTGTTTCCATGCTTACTTCGCCCCCTGATCGGCCAAGCCCTTGGCAAAGGCCTCGGACAGGCTGATGTACATCTGGGAGATGACACCGGATGCGACAGGCTTCTTGTCCTTGTCGAACAGGGTGATGGAAGTCTTGCCGCCCGTCATCTCGCCGAGCTGGAAGCGATACTTGTCTTCCTCGATCTTGAAGGGCTCCGCTCCCTTGGCCTTCCAGAACTCGCTGTCCGGCTCATCGTACTCCACGTCGATCCAGCCCAGGGACTGCTGGGTGTCCTTGATGGTGAAACCATAGGCAGGCAGCACCTGATTGAGGCGGCGCCACACCTGGTCAAACGACCCTTCGGCAATCCAGGCGCTCAGCTCGTTGTTGTCCAGACCCAGCTCCAGCCCCATGCCATCGCTGGACTTGTGCTGTTCACGGGCCTTGAGCTGCTTGTCGTAATAGAGGGAAAACTGGTTCAGGGCGCGGGTGGCATAACGCTGGGCGTCCGCCGGCGTCAGCACAGTGCTGGTCTCGCCGTCGATGGTCTCTTCGTGATCCAGCACCCGTACCGACATCTTGATGGCGTGGCGCTGCACATCGTTGCGCAGGGTGAACTGGTAACGCTGACGGATCTTGAAGTCATCGTCATCTTCCGCCCAGCCATCGAGCACCGCGGAGTTGTCAAACCAGCCGGTCTGCAAGACGCCGTCCTGCTGGTCCAGCTTCTCGGTGGTGACCTTGTGTTCGGCCAGGAAGTTCATCAGGAAGGCCCAGGTATCGCGCTCCACGCTCTGGGAGGTGCTGAGGGCATAGAAGGCGACGGTCGGCTCGCTGGCATTGGCCACCACCTGGCTGCCGGGCACCACGGTGAGCAACTGGGCGGGCGGACGCACGTCCACCTTGGCCCCGAGGGCGCCCTCACGGCTGCTCTCGGGCAGGGCCGGAATGTCGAAATTGCTGTTAAAGGCGGGGGTACTCAACCCGGCGGGCACAAGGAAGGCGCGGCCTTCGAGGCGGCTCTCTTCATACTCGAAGCCACGGTTGGCCATTTTGCGTTCCTGGGGTGAGCTGCAGGCAGCCAGCACGGCCACCGTCGCGACACTCAGTACCAGGCGCACTGCATTTCCCTTTCCATTTGCTTTAAACACTCGCCATCAACTCCGCAGTCGTCAGTGCTCGCGCCATCGCCGCTTCCCCCTCGGGGGTGAGATCGGTCAGGGGCAGACGCAAGGTCGCCGTCGCCATCAATCCCAGCCGGGCACAGGCCCATTTCACCGGGATGGGACTCGGTTCACAGAACAGAGTCTGATGCAACGGCATCAATCGATTGTTGATGTCATGAGCCTGCCCGGCATCACCGGCCAGGGCAGCACGACACATGTCGGCCATCTGGGGCGCCGCAATATTGGTGGTGACCGAAATGACACCATCGCCCCCTTGCAGCATAAAATCACATCCGCTGGCGTCATCGCCACTATAGAGCGCAAAATCCGGCCCGCACAGTTCGCGCAGCAGCGGGGTACGGCCAAGATCGCCAGTCGCTTCTTTCAAACCTATGATGCCGGGCACCTTGGCCAGACGGGCCACCGTCTCGGGTTTGAGGTCACAGCAGGTGCGACCGGGCACATTATAGAGAATTTGAGGCAGACCACTAGCCTCGGCGATCGCACAATAGTGACGATAGAGGCCTTCCTGGGTGGGTTTGTTGTAATAGGGGGTCACCGAGAGACCCGCCACCACGCCCATGGTGGCGAAACGCCGGGAGAGGGCGATGGCGTGAGCAGTATTGTTGGAGCCGCAGCCCGCGATGACGGGAATGCGTCCGGCGGCGTATTCCACCGTCTTCTCAACCACGGCGATATGTTCCTGCTCGCTCAGGGTGACCGACTCTCCCGTGGTTCCCACGGCGACAATGGCGCTGGTCCCGGCATCCACATGATATTCCACCAGCGCTGCCAGACTGACCCAATCGATGTCGCCCGAAGGCAGCATGGGGGTAACGAGCGCAACAATACTACCGCGTAACATGGATAATTCTCCCGATTTTCAGGGGCGTAATGGTAAAGCTGCCCCTTTTGAAAAACAAGGGAGGCACGGGACAAGCCGTGTTACCATTCGGCACAAAACGTATGAATGCACGCGCGCGCAAGAGGCCTCACGGCAGGGTGCCGGCACCCGCGGTCAACGCATTCTCAATAATGGACGAGAGACGATTTATGACTCACTACCTGGTCGTAACGGCCATCGGCACGGACAGGCCTGGCATCGTCAATGAGGTGACCCGTCACGTCAGTGGCTGCGGTTGCAACATTGTCGACAGCCGTCTTGGCATCTTCGGCAACGAATTCACCTTCATCATGCTGCTGTCCGGTGACTGGAACAGCCTGATGCAACTGGAAATCAGCCTCCCACTGCGCAGCCAGGAGTGGGATCTCATCACCATGATGAAACGCACCGAGCGCCACCACTCCCTGCAATATGACATCAGCGCCAGCGCAGAGGTGCTGATCCGGGATCAGCCGGGTATCGTAAGTCAGTGCACCCAGTTCTTCAGCGATCACGGCTGGGACATCCAGGCCATGCAGACCATCACCCTGGAACAGCAACCCTTCAACCTGCTCAAGGCGAACTTTCAGTTGAATCTCTCCAAGCAGGGAGAAGAGCCCGGCTCGAAGACAGCCTTCGCCGATTTCTGTCGTGGACTGGGCGCCGAATCGTTCGAATTCATCGTCAATCACAAGTACGCCTGACGGCGTTTATCCGAGGAGACCCCATGTCACCACTAGAAGCTGGTACCCAGGCCCCCGATTTCTCCCTCTCCGATCAGGACGGCAATCAGGTTCGCCTCGCCGACCTGCGCGGCAAGAAGGTGCTGATCTATTTCTACCCCAAGGCGATGACCCCGGGTTGCACCACCCAGGCCTGCGGTCTGCGCGACGTCAATAGCGAGCTGGCTGCCCTCAATGTGGTGGTGCTCGGCATCAGCCCGGACAGCGCCAAGCGCCTGAAAAAGTTCGAGGAGCGCGACAACCTCAACTTCCGCCTGCTGGCCGATGAGGATCACGCGGTGGCCGATGCCTTTGGCGTCTGGGGCCCGAAGAAGTTCATGGGCAAGGAGTATGACGGCATCCATCGCCTGAGTTTCCTCATCGACGAAGAGGGCAAGGTTGCCCATCGCTTCGACAAGTTCAAGACCAGCGATCACCATCAGGTGGTGCTCGACCTCGTCAAGGGCTAAGCCACCAGCGGCATTGTTGCAGGGCTCGCCATGGCGGGCCCTGCTCGTTTCACCACGGCATCAGTCCCACTCTCTGGCGGCCCACCAGAGCACCTCTTCCCCCCTTTTCTCGCCAACCTCCCCTCTCAGATCAAAAAATTCATCCTGGATATGGGTTAACGTGACCCCAGATTCATTTTCCAGCGAGACAGCCCATGAACATGAGCCACACCGAACGCCTGATCCTGAGCAACCAGTACGAGATCCTGGCCAAACTCAATCCGGAAAAGGCGGCGTTTTACCAGCGTGCCAGCACCATCGTCGAGCGCGGCTACTGCCTGCAGATCCTCGAGCTGGAGAAGAGCTTCGGCCATCTGGATCTCGCCACCTGCCAGGAGGTGCTGGACACCCTGGAGCTGCACCATGCACTGGCCATCTCCTGGGGCAACCTGGATGCCAGCGCTCGGGCCGATGTCAACGAGAGCCGCCTTGCCTTCAACGGCTACAGCCGCAGCCAGGAGCGGGAACTGGCGGATTACGTCTGCTTCCTGCTGGAAGTGGACAAGCGCTTCCCCGAACTGCCCTGCCCCTGTGACGAGCTCTCCAGCGACATCGCCATGCGGGACAAGTACCAGCGCATGCTGGCGGTCTGGCGTCAGTGCCCCCGTCAGTACAAGCTCTCCATCCAGGAGATCAGCAAGGTGCTGGCCGCCTGAGAATGTGAAAAAGGCGCCTGAGGGCGCCTTTGTCGTCAGTCTGACTCCGGAAAGTCATTCGTAGAGGAAGGATTTGTCCAGCTGCTTGAAGGCGGCGTTGAGGGTATCGGCCAGCTCTTCGTAGCGGGGACGGGCCACCAGCTGACGCTGGCCCCCTTGCTCGTTCATCTTGCCGTTTATCTCCCGATACCAGGTGGCGAGGGAGGGGGGCAGCCGGGTATCGGCGCGCTGGCCGAGCCAGTAGTACCCTTGCAGCGGCAGGCTGAGCAGGAAGAGCACGGACGCCATCACGGAGGGCCAGTAATGAAGCTCGCCAAACTGGAACTGCACCATGACGCTGAGCACCGCCAGTGCCGGGATCACCTTGAGGGCGAACTCGGTGGCCCTGATCACCCGATTCTCCGGGAACATGGAATTAAGCTCGGGACGGCGCGGCCAAAGAGTCATATAATGACGGCCTTGCTGTAATTTAGTTCCAAAAATGTTCATGCTCATGCTACCTCCGAGCTCTTTTCGAACGCATTAACGGCAAAACCTCGACAATATTTGAGAGGCAATAACAAAGGTTGAGGATGACTTTGTTATTTTTCAACAATCAGGTTATCCTTTGTACGCCCATTTTTACGCAGGGGCACGGCCACTGACCAGTCAGGGACGTCTGAATTTCGGGTCTTGTATCACTATACAAGGGGCAAGCAACAGATTGCCAACCCTCATAAGGATAAGTTGATAGTTTTTGGACGCACCGCGTCCGGCGCATCCTCCAACCCAACCCAATCTGCGATAGGATTTATTCATGAGTAAGCTGGTTCTTGTTCTTAACTGTGGCAGCTCGTCCCTGAAGTTTGCTGTCATTGACGCAACCACCGGTGATGACCTGCTGTCCGGCCTGGCCGAATGCTTCAACCTCGACGACGCCCGCATCAAGTGGAAGCTGAACGGCGAGAAAGGCAACGCTGATCTGGGTGCCGGTGCCGCTCACCAGGAAGCGCTGGACTTCATCGTTCACAAGATCCTGCCGCTCAACCCGGAACTGTCCAAGAACCTGATCGCCATCGGCCACCGCGTGGTACACGGCGGCGAGCGTTTCACCTCCTCCGTTCGCATCTGTGATGACGTCATTGCCGGCATCGAAGCCGCCATTCCTTACGCACCGCTGCACAACCCGGCTCACCTGATCGGTATCCGTGCCGCCCTGAAGGTCTTCCCGGAACTGGCCGAGAAGAACGTCGCCGTGTTCGACACCGCCTTCCACCAGACCATGCCGGAAGAAGCCTTCCTGTACGCCCTGCCGTACAAGCTCTACAAAGAGAACGGCATCCGTCGCTACGGCGCCCACGGCACCAGCCACTACTACATCAGCCTGGAAGCGGCCAAGCAGCTGAACAAGCCGGTGGAAGAGCTCAACATCATCAACTGCCACCTGGGCAACGGCGGCTCCGTCTGCGCCATCAAGAATGGCCAGTCCGTCGACACCTCCATGGGCCTGACCCCGCTGGAAGGCCTGGTGATGGGTACCCGTTCCGGTGACATCGATCCGGCCATCATCTTCTTCCTGCACGACAAGCTGGGCATGAGCGTTGCCGAAATCAACACCATGCTGACCAAGGAATCCGGCCTGCAGGGTCTGACCGAAGTCACCTCCGACTGCCGTTTCGTTGAAGACAACTACGACAGCAAGGAAGAAGCCAAGCGCGCCATGGACGTGTACTGCTACCGTCTGGCCAAGTACATCGGTGCCTACGCCGCCGCCATGGACGGTCGTCTGGACGCCGTGGTCTTCACCGGCGGCATCGGCGAGAACTCCGCCCCGATCCGTGAGATCACCCTGAACAAGCTGGGCCTGCTGGGCTTTGACGTCGACCACGACGCCAACCTGAAGGCTCGCTTCGGCAAGGGCGGCGAGATCACCAAGGCTGGTTCCACCAAGGCCCTGGTTATCCCGACCAACGAAGAGTGGGTCATCGCCCACGACGCGCTGGAACTGGTCGGCGCATAAATTAGCTGTAGAGCAAGGCCGCCCCAGGGCGGCCTTTTCCTGATCCCAAAAAATGAACAAGGGGTAATAAGTGGCACGCACTATTATGCTCATCCCGGTCGGCACTGGTGTCGGCGTAACCTCCGTGAGTCTTGGCGTCGTTCGCGCCATGGAACGTCACGGTGTCAATGTCAGCTTCTTCAAACCGGTCGCCCAGCCGCGTCCGGGTGAAACCGGTACCGAGCGCTCCACCGCCGTGATCCGCGCCGCTGCCAACATCAACCCGCCCGAGCCGTTCGCCCTCTCCTACGCCGAGAACATGATCACCTCCAGCAACACCGACATCCTGCTGGAAGAGATCGTGGCCCGCTTCGAAGAGCACGTGAAGACCAGCGGCGCCGAAGTGGTGGTGATCGAGGGCCTGGTTCCGACCGACAAGCAACCCTTTGCCAACAAGCTGAACTACGACGTCGCCAAGGCGCTGGATGCCGACATGGTGTTCGTGACCCATCCGGGCAACGACTCCAGCCAGAAGCTCAAAGAGCGCATCGAGCTGGCCTGCTCCAACTTCGGTGGCGTCAACAACCCGCGCATCGTGGGCTGCGTCATCAACAAGGTGGGTGCCCCGGTTGACGAGCACGGCGTGACCCGTCCCGACCTGACCGAGATGTTCGAAGCGCACCACCACGGCGCCGATACCGGCCACAACCTGGAAGTGCTGCAGGTCTTCGGCAAGAGTCCGCTGCGCATCCTCGGCTGCATCCCCTGGAACACCCAGCTGATCGCACCGCGCGCCAAGGATCTCGCCAAGCACCTGGCCGCCAAGATCATCAACAAGGGTGAGCTGGAAAGCCGCCGCCTGCAGACCGTGACCTTCTGCGCCCGCTCCATCCACAACATGATCGAGCACTTCCGTCCGGGCAGCCTGCTGGTCACCTCCGGCGACCGTTCCGACGTCATCGTCTCCGCCTGCCTGTCCGCCATGAACGGCGTCAAGCTGGGTGCCCTGCTGCTGACCGGCAACTACCATCCGGAACCCCAGGTGATGGCCCTGTGCCAACAGGCCATGGCCACCGGTCTGCCGATCATGATCACCGGCACCAACACCTGGCAGACCGCTGTCAGCCTGCAGAACTTCAACGTCGACATCCCGGAAGATGACCGCGAGCGTATCGAGCTGGTGCAGGACTACGTTGCTGGTCACATCGACAAGCACTGGATCGAGTCTCTCTCCGCCAAGTCCACCCGCTCCCGTCGCCTGAGCCCGCCGGCTTTCCGCTATCAGCTGACCGAGCTGGCCCGTCAGGCCAACAAGCGCGTCGTGCTGCCGGAAGGGGAAGAGCCGCGCACCATCAAGGCGGCCGCCATCTGTGCCGAGCGCGGTATCGCCCGTCCGGTGCTGCTGGGCAACCCGGATGAGATCCGTCGTGTTGCCGAACAGCAGGGCGTAGTACTGACCGACCGCGTCGAGATCATCGATCCGGTTGCCGTGCGCGAGCGCTATGTGGCTCGTCTGGTCGAGCTGCGCAAGAACAAGGGCATGACCGAAGTGGTTGCCCGCGAGCAGCTGGAAGACAACGTGGTACTGGGTACCATGATGCTGGAGCGCAATGAAGTTGACGGTCTGGTATCCGGCGCCGTGCACACCACTGCCAACACCATCCGTCCGCCGATGCAGATCATCAAGACCGCCCCGGGCTCTTCCCTGATCTCCTCCATCTTCTTCATGCTGCTGCCGGATCAGGTGCTGGTCTACGGTGACTGCGCCATCAACCCGGATCCCACCGCCGAGCAGCTGGCCGAGATCGCCATCCAGTCCGCCGACTCCGCTGCCGCCTTCGGCATCGAGCCGCGCGTGGCCATGATCTCCTACTCCACCGGCACCTCCGGCGCCGGCGCGGATGTGGAGAAGGTGCGTGAAGCGACCGAGCTGGCCAAGGCCAAGCGTCCAGACCTCATCATCGACGGCCCGCTGCAGTACGATGCGGCCATCATGGAGAACGTCGCCAAGTCCAAGGCACCGAACTCCCCGGTTGCCGGCAAGGCCACCGTCTTCGTGTTCCCGGATCTGAACACCGGCAACACCACCTACAAGGCGGTACAGCGCTCCGCAGAGCTGGTCTCCATCGGCCCCATGCTGCAAGGCATGCGCAAGCCGGTCAACGACCTCTCTCGCGGCGCCCTGGTGGACGACATCGTCTACACCATCGCCCTGACCGGTATCCAGGCAGCCCAGGCCGAGTAATCGACCCGCAGTCCGATACAATGAAAAACCCGCCGAGAGGCGGGTTTTTTTATGGCTCGCGCCCAGAAATGTTGATCCGCTAGATCAGGTCGGGATCCCGTCCGGATCCACGGACAGATCCGCGTTCCGTCCTTGGCAAGGCTCGAGGGATAAGCAAACGCTCACACCCTCGCCAGGGGATTGCACAAATGCGATCCAGCCAGGATCAAATTGAAATATCCCTTTAAGATCATGCGACTAACGCCAGACACACCGCTAATCTACAGAGTTTTCCACAGCTTTTGTGGATAGTTTACCGATCATTTGAAAGAAAATGACAGGTGAAGCCCCTCCCTTCCCCCTTCTCTTTCACCCCCTCGATAACCTCCTGATGCTGTGGCCAGCATCCCTACCGGCGCCCCCACTTGCCCGCAACGCTGCCAGACACGAAAAAGGGCTCCGAAGAGCCCTTGAACAGCTATTTTCACATCCGGCCACATCAGGGACGCAGGGATTTGTCCGCCCGGGAGATGCCACAGACACCGGAGCGCACCACTTCGATGATCTCGTTGGTCTGGGCAGCCGTCTTGATGAAGGCGTCCAGCTTTTCGCTGGTCCCGACGAGCTGCACCGTGTAGAGCTCGGGGGTGACGTCGACGATCTGGCCACGGAAGATGTCCGCCAGCCGCTTCAGTTCGTCACGGGCACCACCGGCGGCGCGCGCCTTGACCAGCGCGATCTCCCGCTCGATGTGCTCCCCTTCGCTGAGATCGCACACCTTGAGCACGTCCACCAGCTTGTGCAGCTGCTTCTGGATCTGCTCCAGCACCCGTTCATCCCCCATGGTGACGATGGTCATGCGGGACAGGGTGGGATCCTCGGTGGGGGCCACCGTCAGGGTCTCGATGTTGTAGCCGCGCTGGGAGAAGAGGCCTACCACACGGCTCAGGGCGCCGGATTCGTTCTCCAGCAGAACGGAAATTATATGTCTCATCAGGTTCTCTCCGTCTTGCTCAGCCACATCTCGTCCATGGCACCAAATTTGATCTGCATCGGATAGACGTGCTCGTCCGGATCGACCGAGATGTCCATGAACACCAGTCTGTCCTTCATGGCAAAGGCCTTCTCCATGGCGCTCTCCAGCTCCGCCGGATCGCTCACCGCGATGCCGACGTGGCCATAGGCTTCCGCCAGCTTGACGAAATCAGGCAGGGATTCCATGTAGGAGTGGCTGTGGCGGCCACCGTAGAACATCTTCTGCCACTGCTTGACCATCCCCAGCGCACGGTTGTTGATGGAGATGATCTTGATGGGCACCCCGTACTGCATGCAGGTAGAGAGCTCCTGGATGTTCATCTGCACCGAGCCGTCGCCGGTGACACAGCAGACCACGGCTTCCGGGTTGGCAAACTGGGCCCCCATGGCGGCGGGAATGCCAAAGCCCATGGTGCCGAGACCGCCAGAGTTGATCCACTGGCGCGGCTTGGCAAACGGGTAGTAGAGAGCGGCAAACATCTGGTGCTGACCCACGTCGGAGGCGACGAACGCCTCCCCCTTGGTCACCTTGTAGAGAGTCTCGATGACCTGCTGCGGCTTGATCAGCGTGGGATGGGTCTCGTAGGCCAGGCAGTTGCGGGAGCGCCACTGGTTGATCTGCTCCCACCAGTCCGCCAGCGCCTGCTTGTCGTTGTCAAAACCGCACTCGCGGATCACTTCCAGCATCTGTTCCAGCACGGTTTCCACCGAGCCGACGATGGGCACATGGGCCTGTACCGTCTTGGAGATGGAGGTGGGGTCGATGTCGATGTGGACTATGGTGGCGTTGGGGCAGAACTTGCTGACATTGTTGGTCACGCGATCATCGAAGCGGGCACCCACGGCGAAGATGAGATCCGCGTTGTGCATGCTCTTGTTCGCTTCGAAGGTGCCGTGCATGCCGAGCATGCCGATGAATTGCGGATGGGTGCCGGAGAAGGCGCCCAGCCCCATGAGCGTGGTAGTCACCGGCAGGTTCAGCAGCTCCGCCAGCTTGGTCACCAGGTGATCAGCATTGGCGTTGATGGCGCCGCCACCCACGTACATGACCGGGCGGCTCGCCTCGGTCAGCAGCTTGGCAGCCCGCTTGATCTGGCCCTTGTGTCCGGCCTTGGTCGGATTGTAGGAGCGCAGGGAAACGGACTCGGGATACTGATAGGGGAACTTCTCTTTCGGATTCTGCACGTCTTTGGGCAGATCCACCACCACGGGCCCCGGGCGGCCACTGGCGGCAATGTAATAGGCCTTCTTGATGGCCTCGGGAATGTCGCTGGCTTTCTTGCACAGGAAGCTGTGCTTCACCACCGGGCGGGAGATGCCGATCATGTCGGTCTCCTGGAACGCATCCTCCCCGATCATGCTGGTCGGCACCTGGCCGGACAGGATCACCAGGGGAATGGAATCCATGTAGGCGGTGGCGATCCCCGTGATGCAGTTGGTGGCGCCGGGACCCGAGGTCACCAGCACAGTGCCCACCTTGCCGGTGGAGCGGGCGTAACCGTCCGCCATGTGCACTGCGGCCTGCTCATGCCGCACCAGGACATGCTCCATCTTGCCGTTTTCGAAGAGAGCGTCATAGATGTCGAGCACTGAGCCACCAGGGTAGCCGAAAACGTGTTCCACTCCCTGATCTTCCAGCGCTCTAACCACCATCTGGGCGCCTGATAACATCTCCATGATAAAGCCCTCCAGGCTTTGCTCCGTTAAGCGAAAGCTATCGACAGTCCGCTGCTTCCCGGCAGCGCCGATCCGAGTCTTGTTGTTGTCTGCAGGCAGATCAGGCGAGTTCGGAGCCGTCGATAGTAGAAAAATAGGGGTTTTCCATCATTCACCCGAAAAGCGGGTGAAAAACCAACTTAACCCGCCCGTGAACGCTTGTCCACGGCTTTGTCTGGCCATAACAGTCATAAATTTCAAACAGCTATTAACATTCAGTGACTTGGCCACCAGACGGGCAACAAAGAGGGGCCCTGGGGGGAACAACCAGCGGATCATGCTGCCCGCGTCGGTCAGGAACAAAATAAACGGCCCACCCCGAGGGGGTGGGCCGTCAAAAACTGGCTGGTTTCACTGCTCGTCTTCGGGTTCTGCCAGCCAGATCTGCTGATCCGGATCCGTCTCTTCGCAGACCGAGATGCTGACACCCATGTCGAGCAGCTCATGCAGGGTGAGATTGTCTGCCAGGGTCATGGTGTCGCCGTTTTCATTGGTAAAGCGCATGGTGTCCGTCCTCTCCGTGGTGGGATCGACTCAGTTTAGTCAAAGGCGCTGAGTTGGGATAACCAGGGACGCTCCTGGCCGGTACGGCTGGCAAGCTCCCCCAGGCTGTCACACACCTCCTCCGGAAAGAGAGTCCTGCCCCAGAGGCGGCGGGAGAGCGCCCCCACCTCCTCCCCGGCCCCGGCCAACAACCAGTCGGCCAGCTCTCCTGCCACATCGGGATAGCGTACCCTGCCAGGAGAAGGGGCCTCCAGCCAGCTTCGCACCGCATTGGCATCCAGGCTGTCCATCAACTGGGCCAGCCCCATCAGCTCCAGGGTCCTGCCGTTGGTCAACTGCTCGAACTGGCCACCCAGGGGTTTGACCAGCAGCTTCTTGCCAAGGGAGAGCGCCTCGGAGGCAAGCTCGAATCCCGCATTGCTGATGACCCCGCGACAACCGGCCAGCGCCAGCTTGAACCCCTCTCTGGCCTGAGGTTCAAAGCGGATGTTGCGCCACTCGCTACGCTTGCGCACCTCGGGATGGAAGCAGATGAACGACTGCGTGCTGAAACGCGACAACAGGGCCGCGATCGTCTCTGTCTGCTCGAATGGCAGATAGACCAGGATCTGCTGGTTGTCCGGCACCGGCTCGAGGGGATCGACGATGGGAGGCAGCAGGGGCTGGCCGAAATGGAACCAGTGCAGCCCCAGGGACTGGCGTACCGGCGCAAAATGGCGCATCAGCTGGCGGTTGAAGCCGCTCTCTCCCCAGCGCGGGATCGGCCAGTCGAAGCTCGCCTGATGGCTGATGGTGAGGCTGGGTTTGCCCCAGCGGCGAGCAGCATGGGCACTGAGCGGCTCGAAGTCGCTGATGACCAGATCGTACTCGCGACAATCGAGGGCACGCAGATCTTGCCAGAAACGCAGGGGAGAGAGTCCCTTGAGGGTGCGCCAGCCCGAGATGCGCCCCTGATGGCTGGCGAAAGTGATACCGGGGAAGGTGCGATAATCCCCGAACTCCCCCATCTCGAAGTAGCCGTCGGCGGCGCGCCCGCTGAACAGATAGTCCACCGCCACGCCCCTGCTCTTCAATGCGCGCGCCAGGGTCCGGCTGCGACTGATGTGGCCGTTGCCGGTCCCCTGAACGCCGAACAGTATCCTCATCCCTGGCTCCAACCCAGCGCCCAGAGGGCGCAACCACCGCCAAGCAGCGCCCCGGCCACCAGATCGCTCAGATAATGCACCCCGAGCAGCAGGCGGGAGGCGCCCACCAGCGCGGCCCAGACAAACAGCAGCGGTGCCCAGAGCGGGAAACTGGCGGCCAGTACGGTCGCCATCAGAAAGGCGGCCGCGGTATGGCCCGAGGGCAGGCTGTAACGATCCGACGGGGTGATGAAGACAGGCAGCCCTGCCGGGCGCTGGCGTTTGAGAGCATTCTTGAGCAGCAGGTAGAGCGGCAACTCGAGGGCAAACGCCCAGAGCGCCACCCTGACCGCCTCCTGCCCGGCGCTCCCCTGCCACCAGAGCAGGCAGGCCGCCACGGCATAGAGGGGGCCGTCACCGGTACGGGAGACAAGCCGGCTTATCCTGGCCTGCGGCTGATTGTAGGGGTGGAGCAGGCAGACACGGCACACCCGCAGGTCCCATTGCTGGATCTTGTTCATCACGGCCCTCCCTTGCATCCTGAGTGCAGACTAGGAGGGCGGCATGACACTTCGTTGACGCCCAGATAACAGATTGATGAAAAAAAGGGCCCAGGGGCCCTTTTTCATCCGTCATCCCGAAAAAGTCAGTTCAGGGCACCGCGCAGGCCGTTTTCCATCAGGCGGCAGTTGTGGGCCGCGAGGCGGCTCATGAAGTGCTCGTCCACCGTCAGACCAAACACCTGTTCGTAGAGATCCTTCATCACGAAAGGCTGCCACATCATGCTGAGGAAGGAGATCTTCAGCATCTCGGGGTCCAGGTTGTCCGCCAGCTGGCCGTTGGAGCGCATGGATTCGAGCAGGGCATCGAACTGGGGAAGTTGGCGATCCAGCAGGCGGCTCAGCACAAAATCACGCCCCGGGCTCTTTTCAGTGGACAATGCGCTGGAGATGGCGGAGGTCAGCTCGCTGTTGGGCGCCATCACCTGATAGTAGGTATTGAGCAGATCGGTCAGGCTGCGGTTGCTGCTCTCGTCGTGCCAGGCTTGCTCGAGGGGCTCGGCCACATCCCCCAGCACCGCCTTGTAGAGGCCTTCCTTGCTGCCGAAGTAGTAGTGGATCATCGCCAGATTGGAGCCTGCCAGCTCGGCAATCTCGCGGGTCGTCACCTTGCTGTAGGGGGTGTTGAGAAAACGTTCGCGTGCGGCGGCAAGCAGCTTGTCACGAATGTCGGAACGTCCGACTGGACGGCCAGGTCTGCGTTTTTCCATGGAATACCTCAGATAATTCAGCAAGGGCTGATAAGTCGATCTGATTGTGCGGGTGATCGAGTACAGCAGGAATGACCAGATAATCAGGCATGAACCGAATATGGGACAAGAGAATTTGCACTCCTTTACAATCCGATTAAATAAACCAGTGGATTGAACCTGTCCATTCCGGTTGACACAGCATAAAAATCTCGTTATTGGTAGTAGCGTTATCGACTGGAAGGATTGAGACATCATGCGTATTGCCGCTCCGCTACTACTGCTCTCCCTAATCGCGACTCCTCGCGCGGGATCCTTGTAGCCGGGCTAAGGCATAGCCGGAATTTACAGAAACCCGTGCACCCCGCACGGGTTTTTTTATGCCATGCAGGATGCACGCAGCGAACTTAGGAAGAGGGAAGTCACATGTCAGATCGGGTCATCATATTCGACACCACCTTGCGTGATGGTGAGCAGGCGCTGTCGGCCAGCTTGACGGTCAAGGAGAAGCTGCAGATCGCCCAGGCGCTGGAGCGGCTCGGTGTCGATATCATGGAAGTGGGTTTCCCCGTCTCCTCCCCCGGCGATTTTCAATCGGTTCAGACCATCGCCCGCCACATCAAGAACAGCCGGGTCTGCGCCCTGGCTCGCGCCCTGCAAAAAGACATCGATGCCGCCGGCGAAGCCTTGAAAGTGGCAGAGGCGTTTCGCATCCATACCTTCATCTCCACCTCGTCCATCCACGTGGAGAGCAAGCTGAAAAAGAGCTTCGAAGACGTGCTGGAGATGGGGGTCGGTGCCATCAAGCACGCCTTGCGCTACACCGATGACGTGGAGTTCTCCTGCGAAGATGCGGGCCGCACCCCGATAGACAACCTGTGCCGCATGGTGGAAGCCGCCATCAAGGCCGGCGCCCGCACCATCAACATTCCTGACACCGTGGGCTACACGGTGCCGACCGAATTCTCCGGCATCATCCACACCCTGTTCAACCGGGTACCCAACATCGACAAGGCCATCATCTCGGTGCACTGCCACGACGATCTGGGCCTCTCGGTGGCCAACTCCATCAGTGCCGTGCAGATGGGGGCCCGCCAGATCGAGTGCACCATCAACGGCATCGGCGAGCGTGCTGGCAACTGCTCTCTGGAAGAGGTCGCGATGATCCTGAAAACCCGCGCCGACCTGCTCGGGGTACACACCAACATCCGCCACAGCGAGATCCACCGCACCAGCACCCTCGTCAGTCAAATCTGCAACATGCCGGTGCAGCCCAACAAGGCCATCGTCGGCGCCAACGCCTTCTCCCACAGCTCAGGCATCCATCAGGATGGCGTGCTCAAGGCGAAGAACACCTATGAAATCATCACCCCCGAGAGCATCGGTCTCACCCAGAACAACCTCAACATGACCTCCCGCTCCGGCCGCCACGTCATCAAGCACCGGATGGAGTCCATGGGCTACGCCGAGAGCAGCTACGACCTCGACGATCTCTACGCCAAGTTCCTCACCCTGGCCGACAAGAAGGGCCAGGTGTTCGACTACGACCTGGAGGCCCTCGCCTTCTTCAGCCAGATCCACGAGGAGCCCGAGCACTTCAAGCTGGAGTACCTCGGCGTGCAGAGCGGCAGCTCGGTGCTCGCCACCGCCTCGGTCAAGCTCAAGGTAGGCCAGGATCTGGTGTGCGAGGCCGCCACCGGCAACGGCCCGGTGGATGCGGTCTACCAGTGCATCAACCGCATCACCGGCTACGAGATCCGCATCGATAAATACGAACTCAAGGGCAAGGGCGAGGGCAAGAACGCCCTCGGCCAGGTGGACATCGTCGCCGAGTACAAGGGGCGCAAGTTCCACGGCATGGGGCTGGCCACTGACATCATCGAATCCTCGGCCCAGGCCCTGGTCCACGTGATCAACAGCATCTGGCGCGCGGACCAGGTCGCCGAGCAGATGGAGCGCAACCACACCATCAAATCGGAAACCGTCTGAGCCCGCCGCCGGACAAGATGACAGCATGACATGGGGAGGACCGGGGCCAGGGCAGTGGCCCGGACCGGCCTCCCGGATGAAACGGAATCACACTATCAAGACGGAGAGAGTATGAGCAGTTATCGGATCGCAGTATTGCCGGGTGACGGCATTGGCCCGGAAGTGATGGCAGAGGCCATCAAGGTACTGGAAAAGGTGCAGACCAAATTCGGCTTCTCCCTCGACTATGACCGTCACGACGTCGGCGGCATCGCCATCGACAACCACGGCACACCGCTGCCCCAGAGCACGATCAAAGGCTGCGAAGCGGCCGATGCGGTGCTGTTCGGGTCGGTGGGTGGCCCCAAGTGGGAGCACCTGCCGCCCAACGATCAGCCGGAGCGCGGTGCCCTGCTGCCCCTGCGTGCCCACTTCAAACTGTTCTGCAACCTGCGCCCGGCCCGCATCTACACCGGTCTGGAGCAGTTCTCCCCGCTGCGTGCCGACATCTCCGATCGCGGTTTTGACATCGCCTGCGTGCGCGAGCTGACCGGCGGCATCTATTTCGGCCAGCCCAAGGGGCGTGAAGGGGAAGGCGCCACCGAGAAGGCCTTCGACACCGAGGTGTACCACCGCTTCGAGATCGAGCGCATCGCCAAGATAGCGTTTGAATCGGCCCGGGTGCGCAAGTCCAGGGTCACCTCCATCGACAAGGCCAACGTGCTCGCCTCCTCCATCCTGTGGCGCGAGGTGGTGACCGAGGTCGCCAAGTCCTACCCGGACGTGGCCCTGAACCACATGTACATCGACAACGCCACCATGCAGCTCATCAAGGATCCGTCCCAGTTCGACGTGCTGCTCTGCTCCAACCTGTTCGGTGACATCCTCTCCGACGAGTGCGCCATGATCACCGGCTCCATGGGCCTGCTCCCCTCAGCCAGCCTCAACGAATCCGGCTTCGGCCTGTTCGAGCCGGCCGGTGGCTCGGCCCCGGATATCGCCGGCAAGGGGATTGCGAATCCCATCGCCCAGATCCTCTCCGCCGCCCTGATGCTGCGTTACAGTCTCGGCCAGGAAGCCGCCGCCCAGGCCATCGAGCAGGCCGTGGCCCAGACCCTGGCAGAAGGCTATTTCACCGCCGACCTGCATCAGGCCAGCGCCACGCACCCGGTGCAGAGCACGGCCGACATGGGCAGCCAGATCGCCGCGCGCATCTGATCCCACGGCATCGATAACAAGGAAACCGAGCAATGTCCAAGACCCTCTATCAGAAAGTGTTCGACGCCCACGTGGTCCGGGAAGTGGAAGGGGAAACCCCTCTCATCTACATCGACCGTCACCTGGTGCATGAAGTGACCAGCCCCCAGGCATTCGACGGCCTGCGCGCCATGAACCGCCAGCTGCGTCGCCCGGATCTGACCTGGGCCACCATGGATCACAACGTCTCCACCACCACCAAGGACATCGCCGCCTCCGGCGAGATGGCCCGCATCCAGATGGAGACGCTCGCCGCCAACTGCAAGGCGTTCGGGGTTCGTCTCTATGACTTGAACCACAAGTACCAGGGCATCGTCCACGTGATGGGCCCCGAGCTCGGCATCACATTGCCCGGCACCACCATCGTCTGCGGTGACTCCCACACCGCCACCCACGGCGCCTTCGGGTCGCTCGCATTCGGTATCGGCACCTCCGAAGTGGAACACGTGATGGCCACCCAGACCCTGAAACAGGGCCGTGCCAGGACCATGCGTATCTCTGTCAACGGCAAGCTGGCCGCAGGTATCAGCGCCAAAGACGTGGTGCTCGCCATCATCGGCAAGGTGGGTCATGCAGGCGGGACCGGCTACGTGGTGGAGTTCGCCGGTGAAGCCATCGAGGGGCTCACCATGGAAGGGCGCATGACGGTGTGCAACATGGCCATCGAGCTCGGCGCCAAAGCGGGCATGATTGCCCCCGACCAGACCACCATCGACTACATCCGTGGCAAGGAGTTCGCTCCCAAGGGGGAGGCGCTGGAACAGGCCATCGCCTACTGGCTGACCCTCAAGAGCGACGAAGGTGCCCACTTCGACGCCGAAGTGGTGCTCAACGCCGCCGACATCGCCCCGCAAGTGACCTGGGGCACCAACCCGGGCCAGGTGATTGCCGTCAATGAGCCCATCCCTGCACCGGAATCCTTCGCCGATCCGGTGGAGCAGCAGTCCGCCCGCAAGGCCCTCGCCTACATGGACCTGCAACCGGGCCAGAAGCTCTCCGACGTGGCCATCGACAAGGTGTTCATCGGTTCGTGCACCAACAGCCGCATCGAGGATCTGCGCGCTGCCGCCGCCATCGCCCGCGGTCGCAAGGTGGCCGCCGGGGTACAGGCCCTGGTGGTGCCGGGCTCCGAGCAGGTGAAGGCCCAGGCCGAGGCCGAGGGGCTGGACAAGATCTTCATCGAGGCAGGCTTTGAGTGGCGTTTGCCCGGCTGCTCCATGTGTCTGGCCATGAACAACGACCGGCTGCAACCGGGGGAGCGCTGCGCCTCCACCAGCAACCGCAACTTCGAGGGGCGTCAGGGTCGTGCCGGTCGCACCCACCTGGTGAGCCCGGCCATGGCCGCCGCCGCCGCCGTCACCGGCCGCTTCGCCGACATTCGTGCGCTGTAACGACAAGGAGAACATGATGACAGGTTTCAAACAGCATAAAGGGATCGTCGTTCCCCTCGACAGCGCCAACGTCGACACCGACGCCATCATTCCCAAGCAGTTCCTGCAGAAGGTCAACCGCATCGGCTTTGGCAAGCACCTGTTCCACGACTGGCGCTTCCTGGACGATGCAGGGGAGCAGCCCAACCCGGAGTTCGTGCTGAACAAGCCGCAATTCGCCGGTGCCAGCATCCTGTTGGCCCGCGAAAACTTCGGTTGCGGCTCGAGTCGCGAGCACGCCCCCTGGGCGCTGGCGGACTACGGCTTCAAGACCATGATCGCTCCGAGCTTTGCCGACATCTTCTACGGCAACGCCATCAACAACGGCATGGTGCCGGTTCGTCTGAAGGAGGAGGAGGTCGACGCCCTGTTCCAGCTGGTCGCCGCCCAGCCGGGTATCGAGATCGAAGTGGATCTGGAGGCCAACCAGGTGCGTGCAGGCAGCCTCACGTTCGGCTTCGAAATCGACGAGTTCCGTCGCTACTGTCTGCTCAACGGGCTGGATGCCATCGGTCTGACCCTGCAGCACGAGGCCGCCATCAGCGCCTTCGAGGCGAAGCAGCCAAGCTGGATTTGACGAGCCTGCGACAATAAAGCGAGTAGAATCAACAGGGAGCCGAGGCTCCCTGTTTTATTGTCGGGTCGCTGTACAAAGCCCGCCACCTCTGCATGTCCGACAGGAGACACCTATGTCCGCAAGGGGCGCCCTTTCATTGCTCTGCCTGCTGCTCAGCCTCCCGGCCCTGGGCGGGCAGACCTCTTTCACCAACAGTGGCGGTCAGCTCAACGTTGGCTGGCAGGACAGGGAGGGCAAGGCGCAGCAGCTCAGCTACCGGCTGGAGGCGGGCAAGCTGCCCCCTCTCATCGCTTACCGTCCGGCCAGGATGCAGGAAGACGTACTGCAAAGCCTGCTGCAACAGGCCCCCCTGGCGTTCCCCGAGGTGCAGTTCTCCCTCGTGCGCCCCGCGATGAGCCTCAGCATCAAGAGCCGCAACGCCGACAAGGCGCGGGAAGCCTCCCAATGGGTCAAGCCCGAGCAGGCCAAACTGGAGGCTGCCTGGCTCACGCAGCACTACTTCCAGCCCTTCACTGCCCCCGACGGCGCTCCCGCCATCAAGCAGGATCATGTGCGCATCGCCCTGGAGAGCCGGGACGAACTGGCCCCGTTGATGGAGCAGCTCAAGCAGGAAGGGGCCACCGAGACCGAGGCGCGCCAGAAGACGGTGGCCCACATGCTCGACTTCATCCAGGCCATCCCCTATCAACTGCTCGACAGCCAGTCGGGCCGCTCTGGCAAGGGGTTTCTGAGCCCGCGCCAGGTGCTGGAGCAGAACCGGGGGGATTGCGACAGCAAGGTGACCCTGATGGCCGCCCTGCTGGCCCAGGGGTATCCCGATCTCAAGCAGGCCATGGTGTTCGTGCCGGGACACGCCCTGCTGGGGGTGGCCCTGCCAGCCAAACCGGGAGACGCCACCTTGAGCCGGGCGGGGGAGACCTACCTCCTGATGGAGCCGACCGGCCCGGCCCAGCTGCCCATGGGCCAGCTCGCCCCCACCAGCAAGACGCTGGTCGACAGCGGTCAGTTGAGCGTGCAGCCGGTGCAGGATGAGGGGAAATGAGACAGGCCAGCCCATGGCTGGCCTGTCTCGAGGAGGACGGGCACCCGGGTCTCAGGTGAGGGAGAGAAACTCCAGCGCCAGCAGGAGGCCGTCTTCTTCCTCCAGCACCCGCACGATGCGAGCCTGGGCCTCGAAGGGAGGCAGAAGATTGCTGCTGGTCGCCAGGCTCACCCGGATGGGCTGGGCCAGATCGAACGCGTGCTTGTTCACCTCGACGCCCATGCCGTTGGCGCTGAGATCCCGGCAGACCCCCTCCAGCACCTGCTGATGCTGGAACAGGGTGACGGGGGCATTGATGACCATGCGCTGGAAGGCACGTCTTTCCTTGGTGCTGGTGATCACTGGGGACTTCCTCCTTGGTGGTGGCTCGCACGATGCGGCCCGTGAAACATAGTGCTGGCCTCCCCCCAGGAACGCCAATACAATGCGATGCGTTGCTCAAACGGGGTGCGGTTTACCGCTGAGATTATACCCGTGAACCTGATCCAGATAATGCTGGCGGAGGAATTTGAGGCATGGCGCGCGTTTTTTGTGCCCTCATCCGCCGGCGCTCACCACACGCGAGGTGCCATTGATGAGCACCCCGATACCCACAGGAGTGCCATTGATGAAGACCCTGCTGCTGATCGCCACCAGCCTGCTCTCTGCCCAGGCGTTTGCCGCCGACACCCTCACCGTCTACACCTACGGCTCCTTCGCCGCCGAATGGGGGCCGGGTCCCAAGATCAAGCAGGCCTTCGAGAAGGAGTGCGGCTGCACCCTCAATCTGGTACCCCTCGAGGATGGCGTCGCCATCCTCAACCGCCTGCGGCTAGAAGGCCAGCACAGCAAGGCCGACATGGTGCTGGGGCTGGACGATGCCCTCATCAGCGAAGCCAAGCAGAGCGGCCTGTTCGCCCCCCATTCCACCAGGCTCGATGGCCTCAAGGTACCGGGTGGCTGGCAGGACGACACCTTTGTCCCCTATGACTACGGCTACTTCGCCTTCGTCTATGACAGCAACAAGCTCAAGCAGCCCCCCAAGAGCCTGAAGGAGCTGGTGGCACGTCCCGATATCAAGGTGATCTATCAGGATCCCCGCACCTCCACCCCGGGTCAGGGCCTGATGCTCTGGATGAAGTCGGTCTACGGGGATGAGGCACCGACCGCCTGGGCGCAACTGGCCAAAAAGACGGTCACCGTCACCAAGGGGTGGTCAGAGGCCTACGGCATGTTCCTCGACGGCGAGGCGGACATGGTGCTCTCCTACACCACCTCCCCCGCCTATCACCTGATTGCCGAGAGCAAACCCCAGTACCGGGCGGCCGCGTTCGAGGAGGGTCACTACCGCCAGGTGGAAGTAGCAGCCAAGCTCAAGGGCGCCACACAGGGCAAACTGGCTGACCAGTTCCTGCAATTCATGGTGAGCCCCGCCTTCCAGAACGAGATCCCCGGCGGCAACTGGATGTATCCGGTGACAGACGTGGCGCTGCCCAAGGGGTTCGAACAGATGATCACCGTAGCTAAGCCACTCACCTTCAGCTCTGACGAGGTGGCCGCCGACCGCAAGGGGTGGATCCGCGAATGGCTGCAAGCCGTCACCCAGTGAGTTCAGGTCGTCGCACCCTCTGGTGGCTGCCCGGCAGTGCAGCCACCCTGGTCATCCTGCTGCTCTCCATTGGGCCGCTGGTCGCCCTGTTGTGGCAGGCGGGGGCCCTCTCCCCCCGCGCCCTGCTAGGCGATCCCTACCTGCGCCACGTGCTGGGTTTCAGCCTCTGGCAGGCACTGCTCTCCACCCTGCTGAGCCTGGGGCTTGCCATCCCGGTGGCCAGAGCCCTGGCGCGACGCCGTTTCACCGGACGCCGCCTGCTGCTCAAGCTATTCGGCCTCTCCCTGGTGTTGCCGGTCATCATCGCCATCTTCGGCATGGTGGCGGTGCACGGTCGTCAGGGCTGGCTGCCGCAACTGCTGCACGGCCTGGGCCTGGATCCCGGCAACTACCTCTACGGCCTGTTCGGCATCCTGCTGGCCCATGTCTTCTTCAACATGCCGCTGGCCGCCCGCCTCATCCTGCAGAGCATAGAGAGCATCCCAGAGTCCTCCTGGCGCCTCGCCAGCCAGCTCGGCATGCGCTCCTCCCACATCTTCCGGCTGCTGGAGTGGCCGCTCATCCGCGGCATCTTGCCGGGGCTCGCCAGCCTCATCTTCATGCTCTGCTTCACCAGCTTCACCACAGTGCTGGCGCTCGGGGGCGGCCCCAAGTCCACCACACTGGAGGTGGCCGTCTACCAGGCGCTGCGTTTTGACTTCGATCTCGCCACCGCTGGCGGGCTCGCCCTGGTGCAACTGCTGCTGACCCTGGCCCTGCTCCTGCTGCAACACAAGCTGCAGACCACCCCGGCCAGTCGCCTCACCAGCCGTCGCCCCTGCCTGCGTCCCGACAGACACCAGAAGGGCAGCGCTCTGGTGGATGGCCTGGCCCTGACCATGGGGCTCGCCATCTTCCTGCCGCCCCTGCTGGCCATCGTGGTCGCCGGGTTCAACCCCGGTCTGCTGGCGGCGCTCGGCTCACCCCGGCTGTGGCAGGCAGGGGGGCAGTCCCTGGGCATAGCCCTGGCGGCAGGCTCCCTGGCCACTTTGCTCGGCGCCGGGCTGCTGCTCACCAGCCGGCATCTGAGGGTGCGGGATCGCAAACGGCGGGCCGCCGCCCTGTGGGAGGCCAGCGGCTCCATGATCCTGATGATCCCGGCGGTGGTGCTCTCCACCGGCCTCTTCATCCTGTTCATGCCCTTCACCGACGTCTTTGCCCTGGGCCCCTGGCTGGTGGTGCTGGTCAACGCCCTGATGGCGCTGCCCTATGTGCTGCGCACTCTCTCGGCCCCCATGCAACTGGTGGTGCGCCAGTACGATAGGCTGGCGGACAGCCTGGGGGTGCGCGGCCTGCATCGCCTGCGCCTGGTGGAGTGGCCCCTGCTGCGCCGTCCGCTGGCCCTGGCCATGGCGCTCTCGATGATATTGTCCCTAGGGGATCTCGGGGCCATCGCCATGTTCGGCAGCCAGACCCTCACTACCCTGCCCTGGCTGCTCTATCAGCAGCTCGGCAGCTACCGGCTGACCGAGGCGGCCGCCACCGCCCTGCTGCTGCTCACCCTCTGCTTCTCCCTGTTCTGGCTGGTGGAGCGGGGACTGGGAGGCAGGCATGTGGATCACTGATCCCCGGCGGCATTGCCGCCTCCCCGCCCCCAGGATCCGGCTGGGCACGTCCCTGGGGCGCCCCTTGGGGCAGTCACTCACGCTGCCTTTCATCAATTTTTCTTACTTGTTGTTCTATAAAACGACATTCAGGAGCCAAACATGCTGGTAATTGAGGAACTGGTCACCAGTTATCCCGACTGGCAGGTGACCTTCAGTGCGACCTTGCCCAAAGGGGAGATCACCGCCCTCATCGGTCCGAGCGGCGCCGGCAAGTCCACCCTGCTCGGCATGATCGCGGGCTTCGTGCCGGTGGAGTCGGGCACCCTCACCTTCGACGGCCAGGATCTGCTGTCACTGGGCCCCGCCGAGCGCCCGGTCACCACCCTGTTCCAGGATCACAACCTCTTCCTGCACCTGTCGGTGTTCGACAACATCGCCATCGGCCTGCATCCCGGCCTGCGCTTGAATCCGGCCCAGAAAAGGCTGGTGCAGGAGGCCGCTGACAAGGTGGGCCTGGGGGAGATGCTGACGCGCCTGCCGGAGCAGCTCTCCGGCGGCCAGCAGCAGCGGGTGGGGCTGGCCCGCGCCCTGGTGCGGGGCAGGCCGCTGCTGCTGCTGGACGAGCCCTTCTCGGCCCTCGATCCGGCCCTGCGGCGGGAGATGCTGGCGGAGGTCGCCCGCCTCGCCTGCGAGCAGGGCATCACCGTGCTGATGGTCTCTCACAACCCCGAGGATGCCCAGCTCATCGCCGATCAGGTGCTCTTCATCGACGCGGGACGCATCGCCTTGCAGGGCAAGCCGGATATTCTGCACAGCAGCGATCACCCCGGGCTGCTGCGCTACCTGGGCCGCGCGCTGGCGCCACAGTGAAGGGCTGACAAGCTGATGGTCTCTCCCTGTCGTTCCCAGGACGATGCCCAGCTCATCGCCGATCAGGTGCTCTTCATCGACGCGGGGCGCATAGCCTTGCAGGGCATGCCGGATATCCTGCACAGCAGCGATCACCCGGGGCTGCTGCGCGACCTGGGCCGACCGAAAGAGGCATGAGATAGGCGGGATCAAAAAAGGGGAAGCCGTCCGGCTTCCCCTTTCTCATGCAGAGATCCCGTCAAATCAGAGGTTTTCCTCGGCAAACGAAGCCAGCCGGCTGCGCACCACCCCGTTCAGGAAGATGTTGGCACTGCCGTCGAAATCCTTGAACCGCTCGACGATGTAGGTCAGCCCCGAGGTCACCGGGCTCAGGTAGTTGGAGTCTATTTGAGCCAGGTTGCCGGAGCAGACGATCTTGGTCCCCTCCCCGCAGCGGGTGATGATGGTCTTGATCTGGGACGCGGTCAGGTTCTGGCACTCATCCAGCAGCACGAAGGTGTTCTGGATGCTGCGCCCGCGCATGAAGTTGACCGATTTGAACTGGATGTTGGCCTTCTCCATGATGTAGCTGAGGGACCCGCTCATGTTCTCGTCCTGCTTGTGCAGCACCTCCAGGGTGTCGGTCACCGCCGCCAGCCAGGGCATCATCTTCTCTTCTTCGGTCCCGGGCAGGAAGCCGATGCTCTCGGCAATTTCCGGGGTATTGCGGGTGACGATCACCTTCTCGTAGATCCCCTTCTCGATCACCAGCTCCAGCGCCGCCGCCATGGCGAGCAGGGTCTTGCCGCAGCCCGCCGGGCCGGTCAGGATCACCAGGTCGATGTGCGGATCCAGCAGGGCATCCAGCGCCATGCCCTGATAGACGTTCTTGGGATGCACTCCCCAGGCCTTGCGGGACATCAGCCGCTCGCGGCCGAGATCTTTCAGGCGGATCTTGTTGCCGTCGTGGCTCAGCACCCGCGCGGCAAAGAAGTTCTCCTCGTCCAGGAGGTACTGGTTGACGTGGACTCCCTCCAGCAGGTTGGCATCGATGACGTGGACCGTATCGCGGCCATGGGTTTCGCTGTCGCACTCACCGACCCGCTCCCAGAAGCTGCCGGGCACCACCTGGAAGCCCTTGGCGAGCAGGCGGATGTCGTCGATGAGCTGGTCGCTGCGGTAATCCTCCACATGGGCAAGACCTGCTCCCTTGGCCTTGAGGCGCATGTTGATGTCTTTGGTGACCAGCACCACCTGACGCTTCATCTCGTGCTTTTGCAGGTAGAGGGCGGCGTTGATGATGCGGTTGTCCGCCTCCTTGTCGGTGAACACCTCGGCATCCTGGGGCAGATGGTGATCGCTGAAGATGGAGATACGGCCGCTCGCCTCGCCGGCCAGTGCCACTCCTTGCACTATCTGCTCCGGAGTCGCATCGCGGAACACATCTTCCAGGGCACGGATGGCGATGCGGGCATCACGGCTGACGTCCTTCTGGCGATCCTTGATGTTGTCGAGCTCTTCGAGCACCGTCATGGGGATGAGCACGTCGTGCTCTTTGAAGGAGTAGATGGCGAGGGGTTCGTGAAGCAGAACGTTGGTATCCAGGATAAACAGCTTTCGGTCCGTGTTGTCCATAAGCATCCTCCTTGGCACTGAAGGTGCCACGTGTGTGAATCTCAGATGTCATTGAAACCACACGGCCGTGACAGTTTTATTACCCCCAACGCTACGCCCGAATTTACCGGTGCGCAACAAATCGCTGCCATCATGGGCGTCGTTCGAACATAAAATCAGCAACGAAAAGGCCGGCATGTCGCCGGCCTTTGGTGGCAATCAGCCCCTCAACCGCACTTGGAATCCCCGCAATTGAGACAGGTCATGCAGCCATCCTTTTGCACCAGCGCCTTGGTGTGGCACTTGTAGCAGAGCACGGCACTGGGTGGGAAACCGCTGCCCGCCGGCTGTTCTTCTGCCTGTTGCTGTGCCTGCAATTGCGCCTGCTTCTCGGCCAGGAACGCCTGCTGGTGCTCGTCCAGCCCGGGCACCTTGAGCATGCCGATCTCGGTGAGATGGGTTTCGATCACGTTGCCAATTTCGGCGATGAGCGAAGGCACGTACTTGCCCTTGTTCCAGTACCCCCCCTTGGGATCGAACACGGAGCGCAACTCCTCCACCAGAAAGGTGACGTCCCCTCCCTTGCGAAACACCGCCGAGATGATGCGGGTCAGCGCCACTATCCACTGATAGTGCTCCAGGCTCTTGGAGTTGATGAAGATCTCGAACGGGCGCCGGGTCTCGTGCACCGTGCCCTCGTTGAGAATGATGTCGTTGATGGTGATGAACAGCGAGTGCTCGGAGACATGCTCCGGCGTCTTCAGCTTGTAGGTGGTGCCCATCAGCCGTTCCGGGCGCAGCACGGTTTCATGCATGTGCACCACGTCATCCTGGGGCGTCGGCGCATCTTGCGGCTCATCCCGGGTTTTTACCTTGTAGGCGACGATTTTTCTGTCGATCTTCTTGACCATGTCTCGTCCTCAGAACTTGCCGTAATAGCCTTCTTTCAAGGCGTCATAGAGGTTGGCGGCGGTGTGCAGCTCGCCATCGTATTCGATCTCCTCGTTCCCCTTCGCCGTGATGACGGTGCCATCTTCCAGGGTGAACTCGTAACTGGTGTTCTCCAGATCCTTCTCCTTCACCAGCACGCCCTGGAAGGCGGCCGGGTTGAAGCGGAAGGTGGTACAGCCCTTTAGGCCGGAGTCCGAGGCATAGAGGTAGATATCCTTGAACTGCTCGAACGGAAAATCGGTCGGCACGTTGGCGGTCTTGGAGATGGAGGAGTCAATCCAGCGCTGGGCCGCCGCCTGGATATCCACGTGCCCGGTCGGCGTGATGTCGTCCGCGGTGATGAAGTAATCCGGCAGGCGGCTACCTTCCTCCTCGGCATAGGGCATGGCGGCCGGGTTCACCAGCTCGCGATAGGCCAGCAGCTCGAAGGAGTAGACATCCACGCTCTCCTTGCTCTTCTTGCCCGGTTTGATGACATTGCGGCTGTAGTGGTGGGCAAAGCTCGGCTCGATGCCGTTGCTGGCGTTGTTGGCGAGCGACAGGGAGATGGTACCGGTCGGCGCTATGCTGCTGTGGTGGGTGAAGCGTCCGCCCACCTCGGCCAGCTCGGCTACCAGAGCGGGATCCACCTCGGCCACCTGCTGCATATAGCGGCTGTAGCGGGCATGCAACACCTTGCCCTTCACCTTGTCGCCGAGCTTGATGCCATCTGCCGCCATTTCGGGGCGCAGACGCAGCATCTTGCCGGTGACTTCGAACTCCTGCTCCATGATGGGGGCCGGCCCCTTCTCCTTCGCCAGACGCAGAGACTCCTGCCAGCCGGTCATCGCCAGCTCCTGGGAGACCTGTTCGGTGAAGGCGACGGAGGCCGCAGAGCCGTACTTGATGCGCAGCATGGTGAGGGTCGAGCCCAGCCCCAGGAAGCCCATGCCGTGGCGACGCTTGGCGGTGATCTCCTCGCGCTGCTTGGCCAGCGGCAGCTGGTTTATCTCCACCACGTTGTCGAGCATGCGGGTGAAGATGGCCACCACCTTGCGAAACGCGGGCCAGTCGAAGGCGGCCTGCTCGGTGAAGGGATCGCGCACGAAGGTGGTCAGGTTGACCGAGCCCAGCAGGCAGGCCCCATAGGGCGGCAGAGGCTGTTCACCGCAGGGGTTGGTGGCACGGATCTCTTCGCAGAACCAGTTGTTGTTCATCTGGTTCACCTTGTCGATCAGGATGAAACCGGGCTCCGCATAGTCGTAGGTAGAGGTCATGATGACGTTCCACAGCTTGCGCGCGGGCAGGGTCTTGTAGACCTTGCAGGCCACCTGGCCCAGCTCGTTGATCACCACACCCTCCTTGTTGGGCCAGTCCGCCCAGACCACCCTCGCAGGGTCATCCAGCGCGATGCCATCCTGCTCCACCTCCTTGGCTGTGTAGGGGAAGATCAGTTGCCAGGGGGCATCCTCCTTCACCGCACTGACGAACTCTTCCGTGATGAGCAGGGAGAGGTTGAATTGACGCAGGCGACCATCCTCCCGCTTGGCCTGGATGAACTCGACGACATCGGGGTGACGGATATCCATGGTGCCCATCTGGGCGCCACGACGGCCACCGGCAGAGGAGACGGTAAAGCACATCTTGTCGTAGATATCCATGAAGGAGAGCGGCCCGGAGGTATAGGCCCCCGCTCCCGAGACGAAGGCTCCGCGCGGTCGCAGGGTCGAGAAGTCGTAACCGATGCCGCAACCCGCCTTCAGGGTCAGCCCCGCCTCGTGCACCTTGCCGAGGATATCGTCCATCGAATCCTCAATGGTGCCGGAGACGGTGCAGTTGATGGTGGAGGTCGCCGGCTTGTGCTCAAACGCCCCGGCGTTGGAGGTGATACGGCCCGCCGGAATGGCACCATTGCGCAGGGCCCACAGGAAGGGTTCATACCAGGTGTCGGGTTCGCGCTCCTGCGCAGCCAGCGCGCGAGCGACACGCTGGTAGGTCTCGTCGATGGAGCCGTCGATGGGGGCGCCATCCTTGCTCTTGAGACGATACTTGCTGTCCCAGATCTCGAGAGACGTCTCCTGCAGAGGGATCTGGCGGCTGGCGGTGACGCCCTCCAGTACCGGAATGGATTTAGCCATGGTCAATCAACCTCCTGTGAATGGGACAATATCGTGACAAAAATACTACCAGTAGTAAATTTAAGGACTTAAAGCACAATATATTGTGATTTATCTGTCGTAAGGGCGCCGATTCTATCCTAAAAAAATGCCCCGGCCAGTAGATTTCTGGGCCAGGGCATTTAACCGGTTCAATTTCCGAGAGATTTAAAGCGAGAGACTATCTCAGGGTTTCTTGACGTATACGCTCGGTGTCTCACCCGCCATATTCAGATAGAACTCATAGACGCCATCCGCCTCGGGCGAGAACTTCATGTCCTCATACTTGGAGCACGGGTTGACCGGTACAGGTTCCCCGCCGAGCACGGCAACGCCATCGCTCGGGCTCTTGTAACCGAAGTTGGTGCCACAACTCCAGCCGGAGTCGGCAAACTTGAACTTGTAAGGAGCCCACTCTTTCTTGAGCGTCCCCTTGGCCATGTAGAGCTTGTCGGCAACCTTGACGACCTTGCTTTCGTCGGTGGCCATCCAGTCGTTCATCTCACCACGCAGGTAGATGGACTTGCCGCCGAAGTCGCTGTTGTCCGCCGCAGCCTGCTCTGCACCACCATTGGATGCGCAACCGCCTAATACCAGGGTTCCCGCCGCCAGCATCATCGTTACTGTTCTTTTGAACATGTGTCCATTCCTCAAATTATTGTGATTCCTTGGTCCATCGATGTGGACCCGGGAATTAAACCAGAGCAGGCATGACAAGAAAGGTAGAAGCATCACATTCTGTGCTTTTTATATCCAGAACGCGGGTCTTCGAATAGATATTGAGCAGAGACAGGCCACAAACACGTCGATATTGGCTGGGATGATGAATGCGAGTATCAGAAAACACGGCGGGAAACAGCACCATAGTGCCCGTTTGCCCTCCAGTGAGGGCTGAATTTCAGGCAATAAAAAACCCCGCTCGAGTGAGCGGGGTTTCTTGTATTGGGTG